>JAGLWX010000127.1 GCA_023133185.1 Fidelibacterota bacterium | reverse complement strand
GGATATGGCACCCAGCTGATGCTTATTTACAATCATTAAAATTAACATGAGGGAAATAGTAATGGAAAACAATCAAATAATCACAATTCAAAAAATGGCGAAGGATTACCCTGTTGGCAGAGGATATTTCCGGGCGCTGGATGATGTTAATCTCAAATTTAAGCAGGGCGAATTTACCGGTCTGGTTGGTCCAAGCGGGTCGGGGAAAACAACTCTTCTAAACATTATTGGTTCTCTGGATGTTCCAAGTGAAGGTAAAACTACTGTCCTCGGACAGTCAATTGGTGAATTATCTCATAAGAAGGCAGCAAAATTGCGCAATGAACACCTTGGATTCATCTTCCAGACTTACAACTTATTGCCTGTTTATAGCGTCTATGAAAATGTCGAATTCCCATTACTTCTTCTCGGAATGAATGCTGAAGCCAGGAAAAAGGCAGTTCTGGACGCTCTTGAATGGGTAGGTTTGTTGGATAAATTAAAATCCCGACCGGCGCAACTTTCCGGCGGTGAATGCCAGCGCGTGGCTGTTGCGCGGGCGATGGTTAAAAAACCACAAATTGTATTAGCCGATGAACCGACAGCAAACTTAGATGCTGAAAATTCCCACAACATTTTACAAACTATGGAAAAGATGAATTCAGAACTGAAAACAACTTTTATTTTTGCCACTCATGATGATAAAGTTAAAAAATACTTACACCGGAAAATATCCCTGGAAGATGGTCGAGTAGTAAAAGATGAATTGGTTAAGAAAGTTGGGAATGGTTAATGGGGAATGGTTAATGAGGAATGGTTAATGAGGAATGGTTAATGGGGAATGGTTAATGGGGAATGGTTCATGGAGATAAAAAATGGGAAAGATTAATAGAGTAGAAGAGATGCCTGTATATCAGATGTTCTACGAGCTGGCACTGGAAGTAGAAGGAATAACCAGAGATTATGGGTCCGATTTTCATTGGCTAAGAATCCAAGTATTAAAATCTTCAGAATCTGTTTGTGCAAATATGACGGAAGGATTTTATGCCCAATATAGTACAGAGTATTTGCATTCTTTATTTTACTGTCGTCGAGAAGCACGTGAAACGACGACTCATATCAGATATGCCAGTGATGTCAAATTACTACAAAAATCCGTAACTGAAAGCATTTGTTTAAGATATGATGATGCTTTACGGCAACTCGCAAATTTGATAAAAAGCATTGAAAGGAAAAGACATTTGAAAGGCAAGTCAAAGGCTACCATTTATAATGTAAAGGAAGATTTTGAAAGTTATGAGATTAATCCTTGACAACCATCAACCATCAACCATTAACCATTAACCATTCCCCATTAACCATCATCCATTGTTATAGTGGTTGTTTATCTATAAGAGTTAGTTGAAGAATATACATTAAAATAAAAGGAGAGTTTAAAATGTTAGCAATAAAATTAGCCTATCGCAACCTTATCGGCGCGGGATTGAGGACATGGCTGAATGTCCTTGTCCTATCATTCTCTTTCCTAATAATTATCTGGAACAGGGGCATTATTAATGGCTGGGACCGCCAGGCTCGCAACGATACAAAGAATCAGGAAATCGGCGGCGGGCAATATTGGCATGAAAACTACGATCCCTATGATCCTTTTACCTTGGCGGATGCGCATGGAATTATTAATGAAAAATTACTTGATATGACTAATTATGCTCCGGTTTTAATTGCACAAGCCACCATATATCCGGGAGGCCGGGTTCAAAGTGTTTTATTAAAAGGTATCGAACCGGCTCAAAAAGTTCTTACTATTCCGACTGAATATCTAAAATCGGATATGGAAGAAATTCCGGTAATGCTGGGCTCCAGGATGGCTGAGAATAATAAACTAAAAATCGGTGATTTTGTCACTGTCCGCTGGCGTGATGCAAACGGCACTTTTGACGCAGCTGATGCAAAAGTAGTCCACATTTTCAAAACGGATGTGCCGACAATTGATAACGGGCAAATGTGGGTGCCATTACAGCGACTTCAAACAATGATGCAAATGGACGGGGAAGCTACGCTTGTGGTTGCAAATCAGGAAATCACTTCAGCTCCGGATTTACCCCATTGGTTATTTCAAGATCATGATATTTTGTTAAAGGATTTCGCCGAGTTAATCAAAATGAAAAATGTTGGCGGGATGATTATGTGGCTTTTTCTGCTACTGTTAGCGTGGATCGCAATATTCGACACCCAGGTTCTATCTATTTTCCGGCGGCAGAAAGAAATCGGCACCGACATCGCCCTCGGTATGACCCGCGGACAGGTAATCCGCCTCTTTACTGTTGAAGGTGCAATGCACGGAATTCTGGCAGCGATCCTGGCCGCAATTTACGGCGCCCCCCTGCTTTATCTTCAAGCCGTAAAAGGCATGTCCATGCCGGAAGGAACTGACGATATGGGAATTGCAATTTCCGAAACAATCTATCCATATTATAGTATTGGATTAGTTGTCGTGACTGCTCTCATAGTTTTGATAACAACGACTATTGTTAGTTTTTTACCTACGAGAAGAATTA
>JAGLWX010000126.1 GCA_023133185.1 Fidelibacterota bacterium | reverse complement strand
AGACGATAATGATCGGCAGAATCGTGATCACCGAACCGGCCATCATCATTTCCGTATCCTGCACGTGCTCGCCCATTAAATTGGCAAGAACCACCGGCAGGGTGTACATGGAATCCTTCGTCAACACAATCAAGGGCCACAGGAAATCATTCCAGGCGCCCATAAAGGTAAATAACGCCAGGGTTACCAGGATCGGTTTTGCAACCGGCAGGATAATTCTCCAATAAATGGTAAAATCGTGAGCGCCATCGATACGGGCGGACTCGATTAAGCTATCCGGGATGGAGATAATATACTGTCTAATCAGGAAAATTCCGTAAATGCTGGCCATACCCGGAATGATCACGCCCCAGTAGGTATTGATAAAGCCCATACGATTAAGCATCAGAAAAAGCGGCAGCATTGTTACCTGGGCAGGAATCACCATGGCTGAAAGCAGTAGTTTAAATAGTTTTCGCTTCCCGGCAAAGCGGTACTTTGCGAAAGCAAAGCCCGCCATGGAATTGAAAATCAGTGAAATGCCGGTAATGGACAGCGAGATCACGATACTGTTAAGAAAGTAGCGGGTCACATTCAAACGACTGAACAGAGTTTGATAATGCTCGAAGGTTACTTTTTCCGGCCAGAACTTCGGTGGAAATTGGTTGGCCTGACCCACCGGCATCAGCGAAGCGGAAACCATCCACAAAAAGGGCGCGATTGTCACTATTACTCCGATTAAGAGAACCGAATAGAGAATAACTTTGCGAATCCGGATCTTATAATAATTCATAATTTCTCTGAAACCGCATTTGAATGAGTGTTACGATTAAAATTATCCCAAACAGTATAAAGGCAAGCGCCGCCGAATAGCCCATGCGCCAATACTTAAATCCCTCGCGGTACATAAGTAAGACGATGCTCAAGGTGCTGTTTAACGGACCGCCGTTGGTCATGATGTAAGGTTCAGCAAAGAACTGACAGTAGCCGATCAGGGTCGTCAACGTAATAAAGCCGGTGGTTTGGGTCAGCATTGGCAAAGTGATATGCCGGAATGTCTGTCGGGCATTGGCTCCATCCAGATCTGCGGCTTCATACAATGATTCAGGAATATTCTGCAGCCCGGCGATGAAAATGATCATGTTATAGCCGAATCCCTTCCACACCGCCATTATGATAAGGGCAGGCATTGCCCATTTGGGATTGCCCAGCCAGTCGATCGTCTGGATGCCAAACCATCCCAAGATATAATTGAGAATCCCGAAACGAGGATGGTAAATAAAACGCCAGATTACCGCCACAGCCACCAGCGTCGCTACGACGGGAATGAAATACGACAAGCGAAACAGCGGCTTAAATCGAATAAGTTTGGATTGAATACCCATCGCCGCTAGCAAGGAAACCACCACTGACAAAGGCACGCCTACAACAACAAAGAAGGCAGTATTTCGAATGGCTTGCCAGAATAGGGGTTTCTGGAAAATATTTATGTAATTCGCGAATCCCACGAAACGAGCCCGGCTCACGTCCCCCAAGGAATAGATGTCAAAATCGGTAAAACTCATCAGCAGCGCCGCCAATACCGGTAAAAAGAAAAAGACAAAGATCGCCGTCATCGCCGGCGCCAGAAATAAGTAGGCAACGTTTCCTTTCGGCGTATCTGTGAAAATCTTAAATCTCATAATTGGTTTTTACTAAGCAACCAGCGCCTTTTTTCTAAAATCTTATCCACCTCGCCATTCAGTTCCAGGGTAGCCTCTTCCAGGGTCATTTTCCCGAAAACGGCATATTCTACATATTGCTGAATTTTCTGAGCGATCTGCTCCCATTCCGGAATCTTAGGCGTCGGAACCACATGCTGTAGCTGACGATAGAACGCCTCCGTCCGGGGATTATCTCTAAGTCCGGCAATGTCCCAGGCGACCACGCTAGCCGGAAGGTCACCGCTCAAATGGAAGAACTCAGCCTGAATATCCTCACGGCTGAGAAATTCCACCAATTTCCAAACATCGGGTTTGCTCGCGGCGCTTTTGAACATGACGATACTCGATCCACCGGCAGTAGATATTCCCGCTTTTGCAGGATCAAATGAAGGCATTGGCGCAGTTGCCCAATCGGATTGCATCGATTCGGGCAAACGCCGCTGAAATTCACCGATGTTCCAGGGACCGGTAATGAAAAAGGCATAATAATTATCGGAGAAACTCTGGTAAATATTGGCTACTTCGCTCATACCCATTGGACAAAGTCGTTTTGCATAGAAGTCCATATAGAATCGTAGCGCTTTCTGAAACGCTGGGTCCTCGAAATCGCCGTAACAGCCATTATCCCTCAATAGTTTGGATCCGTTTTGCAGAGCCATGACGACGATCTCGTGCCAGCCGTTCAGCGGCAGCAGGATCGCGTATTCGGTCTTTTGCTGTTCTACCAGTTTTTCACAAAGTCGGAAGAATTCCGCCCAATCGGTCGGCAGTTCTGTATAGCCCTGTGCTTCAACCAAATCTTTACGGTAAAACATCAGCCGCGTATCCACGTACCAGGGAATGCCGTACAACTGTCCGTCAATCACATTGGTTTCCCAGATACCGGGAAAATAATTCTCCGCTCGAATGACTTTTGATTGCTTTAAAAAGTCGTTTAGCGGTACAATCGCATCGAGCACAACAAATTCCGGTATCCAGGTATTACCCAATTGACAGAGATCGGGGGTTGAATTCCCGGCGTAGGCGGTCAGCAGTTTCTCGTGAGCCGCCGACCAGGGAATCGCCTGGACTTTTACCTGAACGCCGGGGTTTTCCTTTTCGAATTGCGGCAGAAGTTCACGGATATGGCGGGCTTCCACGCCCATTGCCCAGAACTCGATCGTCCGGGAATCTTTAGTTTTAGAGCCGCATCCGAGCAAAAGAATTCCAAAAGCGAGCAGCAGAAATTGAATTCTGCTGCTTAAAATGTTCTGCATTCTTGATTTCATTAGAAAAAGATGCCTCAATAGCCACTCACCGTACTTATTTAGTCAACAACATCTTACCTGACTGAAAATGATCTCCGTACCCGATTTTGTACAGATAGATACCGCTGGAACATAAATTACTCATTTCATCCCGGCTATTCCAGTAGATTTCATATTTTCCTGCCGTCGTAGTTTCTATCTGCAGATTCCTGACCAGTTGACCGTTGAGATTATAGATAAACATCTCCACCTTTTGCTGCTTTGGCACTTCAAACCGGATTTTTGTCCCGGGATTAAAGGGATTCGGATAGTTACCGCAGAGTGTAAATTGCTTCGGTAGAACATCAGTCTCGGGAGAAATAGCCGTCGTGGTATCGGTGACAAAACCGATGGCATTAAGCATGGGCTGGATTTCGGGATTGTCCATAAAATTTTCCCAGAGCAGTCCGCTGCGATAGTTTTCGATCATAACAATAATCGGTCCCTGATCGATAGCGATATATGATCCGGCAACCCAATCCTGGGATTGATTGAATGCATCCTTGAATCCCAGTGGTCCGACTATATCTTCACCCAATACCCGGTAAAAATGTTTTAGTACCTGCATGGATTCAGTCGGCGTATAGGGAAATGCTGACAGTGCTGCGGTCGGAGTAATTGTACCATTATCACGATCAGAAGTGGGCTCATGAGCCATATATCCAACAAATGGATCATCGCTGGCGGTCAATCCCCAACAATCTTCGCTGTACCCTGTGTAACTCCCCGGATTATCAATGCACCAGGCTCGGTTGATCAGGCTGATATTACGATTATTTATGTAATAATTGGTATGACTGTCTTTGATACCACGCGGATCAAATCCTAAAAATGAATAGTGCGTAAAAAACAGGGGACCACCTCTATCCCAACCGACATACTGGGGAATACCGTAAAAACTTTTGCCGTTTTCGTAATAGGGTTGACTTGCCCACCCATCTTCCCAAAGACTTGCCGGAACCGAATGAGTTGGCGAGGCAATCGCCAAGAGATAAACGATCATACACTCATTATAGCCGTAAATCGGCATATTCATTTCCCAGCCGTAATTTGGCGACCAGTGCCAATATAACATATTACTGGTTGTCGTGCGGCGGTACCAATCCCATTCGATGGATTCCCAGAGTTCGGTGGATAGTTGTCTGATCTGTACTTCGTCTGAATTATCCTGGTCAAAATATTGTCGGACAGTCAACAACCCCTCGGCTACATACGCCGTTTCCACAATATCACCACCATCGTCCTTCTCACTGAAAGAAATTGCCGCTCCGGTTGAACCGTTTAGCCAGTGCGACCAGACGCCGTGAAAACGGTCAGCATCTTTCAGGAAATACAGCATTTTTAAAACATGAGCGGTGCCTTCCTCACGGGTAATAAACCCCCGTTCTATGGCAACCGGAATTGTCATCATGCCCATACCGGAACCACCGGATGTCACGGTCTCCGGATCACCGGGATATCGTTCCCGCGATAAACCGGAAACCGGATGAGCATAGTTCCAGAAAAATCGAAACGTGCATTCCTGAACCATATCCAGCAAGGCTTCATCATCCAGTGCGGCGGTTATGGCTAACACTTGTTCCGACTGATCGGATTCATTATAACTCATATCAACAGCCGTGACTTTATAATTGTAACTACTACCAATGAGACTATGATAATCGGAGTACACCTCCAAATCCTTCGTTGCTGCCCCGATCTTTTGGAATGTTCCGCCGGGAGACGCCCGGTAAATATTGTAGCCGGCCAGATCTTCATCCCCAACCGGATCCCATTCGATCACGACATGTTTTTCATAGCCTGATGCAGCTACATTTTCAGGGACTGCCGGCGAAGTCGTATCTGAACTTTGTCCGGAAACCATACGGATCTCATCCAGATACATGATATGAGCCGCGGCGTCAGCGACATCCTGTCCGTAAAATATCGTTTTGATCCGGGAGAGATCGGCTTGACCGGAATTGTCTTTAAATGGTTGCAACGGAATACGAACATTATACCACTCATCAGCCGAGATATCCCCGATATAGTCCGACATCTTGATTTTGTCTGTCTTCTGATTGGATAAATCTTCAAGATATAACAGCGGCAGATTGACCGAAGAAATCACAGTACCGGAAAACACGTAGAAAGACAAAGTATCTTTCTGATTGATATCTCTGCCGGGCCATCCAATGCCCGCCACGGCAATTCCCCAGTCACCGCCGCTATTGGATGTCCAGCTTAATTTCAGACTGTTTTGCCCCTGGAAATAGTAGTCTGTACTAACGGGAAACTTTTCACCAACCCGTTCAAGCAAACTGGGCGCATTAACATACCCCCAGCTGGGATCATAAGAATCATTTGACGGGCTATCATCGAAAAATATATAGTCGTCCGCCAGAATTTGAACGGACAACATCATAATAATTACAAAAGTAAATCGGTATATTAGTTTCATAACAACTCCTCAGTTTTAAAATTTAATGGATTAAATTCATTCTTTGCGAATATATACCAGGCTATAGTGGATAAAAATCCACTGGACGAATTTACCCATTCATAGCCACCGGTACCGTTTATTGTGTACGGTATCGCATGAATTATTTTATTTCCCAATCGCTTTTTAAAAATCACCTTGTCCAATTGATTTGCATAGAAATACCCACGATGTTTATCACCATAAGCAATGAAGGCGCAGGCCATCTGCCCAACACCATCCAGCCATATATTTTCGACATCGATATCAGGACCGTGATAGAATCCAACTACTGTATCCAAATCAACGGCGATTGTTTTCCGAAACCGCAAATCGTATTCCGGTATATTCAGAATATGTGCATACTCGCTTCCAAAAGCCAATACCCGCCAGGAATAGAGATCAATAAACAGGTTCGGATTTAAGCCGAGTTCACTGTCCAGCCAGATTTTGATTTTTTCGGCATAATCCTTTTCCCCGCAAAGCCTGAATACCGCATAACAGTCAATATTGCCCTCGGGATGGCCGGTCTTGTAATGTAACTGTTTATCACCGTTACGCCATCCGTGTTGAACATATCCACCAGCGCCATCTGTTTTGAAAAATGAAATCAATAAATCCGTTAATAGCACTGTAATGTCTGAATATTTGTCAGATTGATATACATACTCATAATATTTATAAGCAATTAAAAGCCAGGCCATATCTCCGATCCAGCGATCGGCTGCCGGAATCTCATCACGATGGGTTTTCAGAGACACCATCTGGTAAAACCCACGAGCCTCGCCATTCACATAGAAATTCTGTAATCTTATATCCCGATTATCTTTATCGGTCGCCTGTTGATAAAAATTGAGAATCTGTTCGGCACGCTCTTTTTCGCCTTTCAGGATAAATGCCATGGCAATGAGAGTATTGTTGAAGGTATGCGCTTCATCATTTTCCATTGATGGAAGCAAATTCCGATCCGGTAATGAATTATCCTGCAAAACTTTCAGATACTCGATTACCAGCGGATCTTCAGGAATCAACAATGAATCCCGGCGTTGTTTCATTCCAAATCCGGGCAGTTCCCGATCAGGATCAAGTCTTGGACCACCTGGAATGAAACTCAGTTCTTCATCCGGTTTCGCTGGTCCGATATCTTTTAAAGACACAACACCGGAATCACGTCCGGAAATAGCCAGCGCAAACTCACCAAACCCGTCAAATTTCTGATTACCGCCCCACCAATAATCGAGGTTTTCAATGCTAAAAACAATTCGGGTCCACTTATCCTGATAATTTGCCAACGGTATTTTCTTTCCGAATACCGAACCATCCCGGTCAATATATTTAATTTCGAGATCAGCATTAGTAACTGATGATTTTATCTGTAATGAAACCGGCAAGTCCGGGTCAAATTTTTCCGGAAGCACTTTTTCAATGCTTACCCAACCGTATCCGGGCTTAGGTCTGAATACCGACAAATCATACCGAACTTGAAACCCGTCTCCGTCACCAGTCAAGGGCTCTAAAAAAACCTTGCAGCCATCCTCAGCAGAAATCGTCCAGAATATTGGATTATTCCAGGAACCTTGAATAGATATTTTACCGGATTGTGGAAATTTATACATATCCATATTACTGACGCAGGATGCACATAGTAAAAAAATGATAAAATATAGGATTGGTTTCATGCGTAACATATATTTCCTAAAACATTTTATCTTCTGCAAGAAGTGTTCGGATTTTTTCAAACCCGGGGAGTTGTTCAAACCGCCCGGTCATTTTTCCGTTATTCAGATAGTTATTCAGACTGATCAGAATCATAGCCTGATCCAGAGCCAGGTATGACATTCCAACCTTACCGTTAATCGGATCAAGCGAATCATAAAATCCATATTCACCATATATCGGGAATTTTGCTAGCATTGTTTTCAGATTCTGAAATACCGATTGTGGATTATAGGACACCGCTAAAATTGATGCGTGGGGAGAAACAACCAAAGGCAAATATCCATCTACTTTCGCCCCGATATCCGGGACACCAAATTCTCCATACCCGCCAGTTGGAATTGATGAAGGCGACATTCCCCAGACCGGATATCCCATTTTATTCAGAACATAATCAATATGCACTTCAACGGCACGACGGTTATTTTCGCCAATTCCCAAAGGCGCTAATTCCTTTTCATTGACCAGCAGTCCCGGCATGAGAAATTCAAACAGAGCGCCACCCCAGGATGGAACGATCTTTAAATCTTTATATTGATAATAACCGTCAAAATAGCGAATTCCGGATTGCTCTTTCCAGTTTCCTTGAGGTTTCTGTTCCTGCTCGTAATTTGCAGGCAAGGTTCGTTCCTGGTAATACCAAAACTTCGGCTGAATTTTGCCCTGAATCATACCCCAATACAAACATATCCGGCTTTCCGAACAAAGCAACCCGTAATGATAGGGTGAATAACATTCCTGTTCCACATCGTATCCCAGGTAAAAATGATGCAAAGAATCATCGTACAGCCAGCTAAAATCCGCCTGATCGATCATTATATTGCAGGTTTGCGCCAAATCGGGAAAGGTCACTGCGACAATAGCGAGGGAACTATAGAGCCAGCCGGCATCTACGGTTGATATATAGCGGCGCGATTCTTTCAATGATTTCAGATCATACCAATTGTATAAAAAGCCGTTATATTTAGGAAGACGCTTCAGACTTGTTAAAACCTGACGGATATTATCTTCAGCGGTAATGGAATCAATGAATCCGAAATCCATGGCTGAGATTGTCGAAAGCATTTGCAAACCAATATTGGTTATAGAGGTATAATCGGCTACTTCATCGGGTTTAAGCCAGATTTTATCAACGACAAGCCCGCTTTTTTGATCAACGGCATCCCGGAAATATTTCCAGGTGTCACCGGCAATTGCCCGCAGGAATTCTTCCGGTTCCGAAGAATCGGGCGATTCTTTATAAATTTGAGTCGGAAACCCTTTTAAATCCTGTG
>JAGLWX010000125.1 GCA_023133185.1 Fidelibacterota bacterium | reverse complement strand
ATCTACCGTTATTCGACGTGCCGGCTACCCGAAAATCAATATTATATTTCCCGGTATATACAATCTCAACTGTGTAATTCACCCATTCACCATCTTCAATCCAGCCAATGTTATAGTCATTCGAGCCAAGCCCGCTGCTTTTCTCTATATCCACCCCGTCGTTACGGTAAGCATAGCCGCGGTTCCAGGGTTGATCTTCATCCCAGCGTATCTTTTTATAATCAACGTCATTATAGGCAACTCCGTTGGTGCCAAAATCGTAATCGACTGCCATTAGCGAACCGGGCACAATATGAATTTTAAAGGGTTTGGAAGTCGTCCCAAAATCCGGATCCATTAACGCTGCAATGACATCGGAATGGAATTCGCATTTGTCCGGTTCAAGATGTGAAGCCATTTCCATTAAAGCAGCTCGAGCAAATTCCGCCGACGGTTTCGCTGCATTGCCTTTCCAATAATCAATGATCTGCTGATATCCTGAAGGAATCACTGCCGATAGCGGACTGGTAATCGTATTAAATTTCTTGTGCGCCCACCAGTTCCAGCCAATATTCTGCTGATCCATCAGTTTTACGGTCTCATAAAACCACGGGTTGGAGTTCTCACCGGTCTCTCCCAACCAGAGAGGAGTAATACTCTGAAGACGCATATTTCGGTAGGTTTGAATTGAAGCCAGATCGGTTTCATTCCAATACTTGTGAAACGCATACACCATATTCGAATCAAAGCGCGGGGTCAAACCGCTAAAATCCGTCGCATACCAGTTGCCTTCAATAAAAATGATATGATTGGGGTCCACTTCACGAACCGCATCTGTTAATCGAATATATAAATTCCGCAAATCCGTGCCGCCGTATCCGGACGGTAAAACCGGCTCATTCAATAAATCGTAACCAACAATCCATTCTTCATTGGCATAACGTTCGGCGATCCGTTTCCAAATCTCGATTGTGCGATCCTGGTTTGACGGAATCGTCCAGAGTTTTGCTTCGCCGTCGCTGTCACTGATATTGCCGGAATTCTGTCCGCCGGGAGCGCAGTGCATATCGAGAATTAAATAAAGATTGTTCTTTTTACACCAGATCAGCAACGTATCAATGATTTCAAACCCATCTTCAATGAAAACTCCGGGGGAATCAATCGGTGAAAAAAATTGATAATGAAAGGGCAGGCGAATCGAGTTAAAACCCCACTCTGCAATCAACTCAATATCTTTTTCCGCTACGTAATTTTTACGGTAGAGTTCAAAAAATTCATTGGTGTCATTTTCGCCAATGAGATCGATGATTTTATTGCGTATCGATGTTGGTGAACCATAGCCCGGTACATGCAGCATATAACCCTCAGGGACCAGCCAGCCGCCGAGTCCGTAGCCCCGTAAAATTATTGCATTTCCGTCCAAATCAAGTATTTCCATTCCGCGGGTCTTAAAAAACCCGAAGACCGATTGAAAAAACAATACATTTAAAATTGCAATTATTAAGAAGTATCGTTTCATTGTTATTGGTCTTTCATTTCATTTCAACCTAACAACTTCTACAGTCGTTGTCAACACATTAACGGAATTTCCACCTACCATGATACCGAATTCACCGGGTTCAACCGTATAGTTCATGTCCAAATCGTAAGCACCGAGATTCCGGACAGGTATTTGGAATTGAACGGTTTTTTGCTCACCTGCTTCTAAAGCCACACGTTGAAATCCTTTTAATTCCTTCACCGGTCGGGTTACGCTGCCTACCATATCCCGAATATAGAGTTGAACAACTTCATCACCACCCCGTTTCCCGGTATTTTTCACATTGACGCTCACAACTAATTCATCAGTAGATAATAAGCGATTATTTTCTACTTCAATACCGGTATATCTAAATTCTGTGTAGCTGAGTCCATATCCAAATGGATACAGAGGTGAAGATGGTAAATCTATATACTTTGAGGTAAATTTATCCGAAGGATTATTCGGCCTTCCGGAACTTTTATGATTATAATAGATTGGAATTTGACCCACCGATCTGGGAAACGTCACAGTTAATTTTCCGGAAGGATTATAATCACCGGTCAATACATTAGCAACCGCATTCCCGTGCTGGATACCAAGATGCCAGCTTTCCACAATGGCAGTCACTTTCGATTCTATATTTGACAATGTAATTGGTCTTCCGTTCATCAGCACCAGGACAATCGGTTTATTTGTTTCGGCGATAGCGTTTATCAATTCAGCCTGAACACCGGGTAAATTCAGATCAGCCCGGGATGCCGCTTCACCGCTCATATCGGCGCTTTCACCCATCACCATTACAACAACATCGGCTTTCCGGGCGGCTTTAATTGCCTTATTAAATTCGGATCGACTATTGTTTTTAACATCACAACCTTTGGCGTAAATTATTTTCACATCGTCGCCAAACTTATTTTTCAACCCTTCATAAACAGTGACCACATCTTCCTGTTTTCCCTGACATCTCCAGGTGCCGAGAGGTGCATCTTTATCATCCGCCAAAGGTCCAATGAGTGCAATTGTATTAAGTTCTTTCCTGTTTAAAGGCAAGACATCCTTTTCATTTTTCAAAAGAACAATGGATTCACGCGCCAACTCCAATGCCGTCTGAATGTGATCCTGATGCAGGATCAATTTTTTTTGCAAGTTTTCATCGATATAGGGATGCTCAAACAGTCCTAACTTGAACTTCATCCGTAAAATACGTCGGACAGCGTCTTCAATTAAACCATCCGATAATGTTCCGTCCGCTACCAGCGCTTCCATATCCGTTGTATAACAGCGTCCCTCCATATCCATATCGACACCGGCGGTTAATCCCTTAACTCCGGCTTCCAATCGATCTTTAGCAATGCCGTGAGCAACCAACTCACCAATGGAATTCCAGTCACTGACGACGAAACCGTCAAATCCCCATTCTCCCTTAAGAATTTTTCGTAAGGTAAATTGATTGGCGGAAGTGGGAACGCCGCTGATTTCATTGAAGGCGCTCATAAGCGTGCCCACACCGGCGTCAACCGCCGCTTTGAAAGGTGGCAAATAAATCTCTCTCAGTGTTCGTTCAGAAATATCAACCGTATTGTAATCTCTGCCGCCTTCAGCACCCCCATAAGCAACAAAGTGTTTCCCACATGCTAAGAGAGTTAAAGGATCTGCTAAACTTTTCCCTTGAAATCCTAAGACCTGTGCTCTTGTCATTGCAGAACCCAAAAATGGATCTTCACCAGCTCCTTCTGCTATTCTACCCCATCTTGGATCTCTCGCAATATCCACCATTGGCGCGAAAGTCCAGTGAATTCCGGCGGATGCCGCTTCTTTTGCCGCAATTTCAGCAGCTTTACGAATTAATACAGTATCCCAACTCGCCGATGCCGCCAGAGGAATCGGAAATATCGTGCGATAACCGTGGATTACATCCAGACCAATTACCAGCGGAATTCCGAGACGGGATTCTTCCACGGCTATTTTCTGAATGCGATTATTCACTTCCGCACCGATAACATTTAGTAATGATCCGATTTTTCCTTCCCGGATCATCTGCTCATACCGCTTATTCGTGCCGCTGAATTGTGTCATTTGCCCAACCTTTTCGGCGAAGGTCATTTGGTGAAGCAGTTCATTAACTTTTGCTTCAATTTCAACATCCTTGAGATGCTGACCCAAAACTACTGTAATGACAAGAGTAAGTGTGAATAAAAATTTAGAAATGAATTTCATGATTGTTTATTTCCTTTAATAGTTTCCTGTTATTTAAGTAATACCATCTTCTTTATATCGCTAAAGACTCTACCTTGTGAAGATACATCAAGTTTATAAAAATATATTCCGCTGGGAACCGGGGCATTCCAGGTCTTTACATAACTACCGGCGGCAAAGTTTTCATTCAAAAGAGATTCGACTTTTGAACCACGCATATCAAAGATTGATATTGAGGCTTTTGAATCCCGTGGCACTCTAAAACGAAACGTTGTGCTTTGATTGAAGGGGTTTGGGAAATTCTGGCCCAAGTAAAATTCATCACTAATTGTGGAACTTCCGTCATCCACCGCTGACGACACCTCTTCGATAATCAGTCCGTTCAGTAAGCTGTAATCAATAATATTACCAAAATGAATATCCAGAACTCCATCCTGCACAACAATATCGTTTACGGCTATAGTATATGCCGCATGTGCGCCGACCTCGACATACAAATCCAGATTCCGGGCGATATAGACTCCTTCAACATTGATATCAAAAATCCGTTTCCCGGATTCATTGAAATAATTTTCCGCCAGCATCAGCCTGACATCGTAGTTCCCTTCAGGTAATCGCACCTGATATTTTACGAGTCCCCTCTGTTCCGATTGGAAAATTACATCATCTGTTGTTCCTGAAATCGATTGTCCGGGGAAATGACCATCAGCGCCACCGATTTGTCCATAATCCATGTCATCAGACCAATTCTGGTCACCCAGCCATTCATTGTAAGCATCACCACTAATATTAATTTTCAGAGGGTAATTCCACTTCGGCGGCATCTGGATATTCAGGGATTGCCCCATTAAAGTATTCGAAGTTAGCGAAATATCTTTTATCCCCAGCACAACAACACTGTATGTATTTTCCAAATCAATTCCGGTAACGGCTAATTTAACCGATCGGTGATCCGGCTGTAAAACCGCTTGATCGATGGTCACGCCAGTGATGCGATAATTGGAAACTTTCTCAGCGCTTTCCAAAGTTATTTCTTCGGAAAACATCACCTTAACGGTATCAGAATCGTATCTTGCCCAATGCATAAACGGGGTATTGTGGTCAACATAACCGATATTGTCGACGTCCGTTAAACAGAGAATCATTTTACCGTCCCGGAACACACAATTATCGGGCACAAAGTCGCTGTTGTTTCCATTCCACGTATGTGAAGCTTTAGCCCAGCGATTTGTATCCCATTCATCGAAATCGTCATGCCACTGAAAAGTGAAATCATTATCGGTTCCCGAATTTCCGGCTCCTGGAGAATGGGACGCATAACTCACCCAATCGTAGTAAGCAAAGAACGGCAACATGCAGTCATCCAAAGTGCCTACCCAGGATGCATAAGCTGGAGGCCAGGTATTCATCATAATCTTTTGATCTTTATCCAGGGTAGCCACATGTTCACCGGTCTGACGGTAAACCTCCTCGCCGTCAACAAACCAGGCGACATATCCCGGCGTCCATTCAATAGCATAGGTATGAAAGCCAGCCGTTGGGTCGAATCTCAACCACTGATGATGTTCATGGTTACTTTGTCCCGGAGTAATGGCGTTAAACTGAATATCATCAGTATATCGACCTAGTATCTCAATATCCAATTCGTTCCAATCGGCAACACCAGCGCTACCCAACTCATGATAAGTAAAAAAGGTCGATGTCTGCCCGGAACCTTTTGAGGCTTTATAATTAACTTCAAAACGACCGTAAGTATAGGCGGCTTTTGTCCGCAACTCGGCGCCTTTATAATTCTTTCCATAGATAACAGTAATCAGAAATAATAGAATCAGCACTACGTGAAAAAATTTTCTTACTACCGCCATAATTTTATTTTACCTCCATCTTTCTACCATAATCTAATTTATTATCAGTTGTCAAAACGGGAAAACCGGGAACGACAATCGGATAAGGCACATTTCGTTGCAGGACAAACATATCTATATTGGTAAGTTCAATTTTTTCAAACGCATCGATATTAATTTCAATAAGATCATTATATTTCTGCTGAAGACTATCTATGTATGGATTCAAATAATTCTCGATCGCCTTCATATAATTATTTCCAAAATTCTCCTGAAATCCAGCCCGATTAAGATATTCGTTCCTCCAGTATATTGATACAAGATTGTCATTCCACATGTTTTCATAATTTTTTACACTGGTCACTTTATCATAACCGGATTTATAGGCTTCCTGATTGATATAACGGTTACGAACTAAGTCGGCAATGGCAAGCTTAAACTGTTCGGGAAATTCCTCGCGGCTGAATTGACGCTTGCGAAAAACCAGCGGATGGGACTGTAAAGCTTTTTCAAAATCACCGACTGTCCATACAACTCCATTCAGCGTAAATAGTTGTTTTTGTCGAAGTGATTCAATACTCTGATCATAACTTGTATCTAAATCAACCTCCAACTCTTTCCCCCAGAATTTCTGGTTAAGTGCCTCTTTTTTATCCTGCATGCTTTTCATGTATAGCGGCGCCAGAATATCTGTAAGTTGATAGAATGTATCTTCGTTAAATTTCAACCTTCTCCCTTTCATCAGTTCGGAGACCTGTCGAGCATACAAATGGTTTGCCGCAATATTTTTTAGTTTATCCCGGACATCATTCCAGCGTTTTTTAATTTCTTTGTCGCTGATGATTATACTGGTCTTCCAGCCGGCGACTTTCATTATCAGATAGCTGTTATCTTCATTTTTAACCGGACCAATCAATTGATCCTTTTCCAGAGGCTTCGAATAAAAAATATCGAAAAATTCGTTGCTCAAATCGTCATCAAAATTGATTTGACGTTCAGGTATTATTGAATCACCTAATAGATCAATCGCTAATGAATCGAAAGAAATTCCATCCTGGTTATAAAGTTTCAAAAAAGCAGCCACGGAATTTTCATCAGGTAAACGCAGGTACTGAATTTTGTAGCTTCTTCCAACCAGTTTATAAATTCCTTTAAGGTCGGCGGTGTCGGGTTCGACTTTATTATAGGCTCTGTCGTAGTAAAAATACTGACGCATTGCCTGTTCTTTTCTGCCCCGGATATAATTCCGGAATTCTTCATTTTTAACTAATCCATTCTCCAAGCCCGCTTCCAGCGCGAGCAGTTTTTCAGCAATAAGTGAATTCAGAATGATCTTTTTATGAATATAATTATCCTGTTTACAATAAGCGGGTCGGATAGTGTACTCCGCGCGACGGATGAATTCATCCACGCTTATTGTTTTATCACCAATTCTGGCGAGTATTTCTTCCGGTGGTATCTCAGATGGTTTTTTAACACAACTAAATAATCCAACCAATATAACTGACAATAAAGCATAAGCTTTCCGACCTTCTCTTCTCATCAAGATTCTGTTATTCTTCCTGATAATATCCATTGATTCCATATTTAAACAATTACCCCCAATTATGGTTGGGGGTAGTTTACAAGAACATATAATTCTTTCAAAATAGTCATTTGAGCAACATTGATCTTATCAAATAATAAATTAAAACAAAACACCCAGCGTATATGAATGGGTATTACCTAAAATCCCGATCGGTTTAAAAGCATAATCGACTTTTAACCCCAGATTATTCATAAATCTTAACAGCAGTCCGCCGCCATAAGTCACCCCAAATTCAGTTTCTTCCATAAAAAGCGATTTGTAACCTGCTCTCAGGGTAAAACTGCCCGTCCCGGGAATCGTCATTTCATATTCGGCGCCTACGTTAACCGATTCGACATTGTTGTTTGGATGTAAGGCATCGACGGCAAGCGTCAAACACTGATTTCTGAAAACAATAGGCTGCACCGATACGCCGATCCGGAAAATCAACGGCAGCTCCCATTCTTGCGGTTTAAATTGTCCCTTGACCGCGCTGTAATTCCCGGCTTCATCGGGCAGAATATCAATTGGGAATAACAAATCCATGCCGTCATATCGCATTTTTGTGCCATAATTTGAAATGCTCATTCCGATTCGCATACCGTCATTCTTTTTCCCGGTGACAGAGAAAAAACCGGAATTGACAATAACGCCGAGGTCAACTGCCATGGCGCCGGCTTTGGTATGCCAGATTTGAGAGCTGATATATTTAGCCGATACTCCAAATGCAAACCATTGAGCCAGTTTCCTTGAATATGTAACTGTAAAATTATAATCATTAGCGTTGAAAAGTTCACCCGTTCCATCCTGCGATTCTAATGTGGTTACTTCCATATCGCCATAGCTCACATGATTGAAGCCAAATGCCAGCGTGCCGACAGAGGGAATCAAATATGCAAAGGCAGCACTGGACGAGTTAATATCTACAATCCAGGGTTGATACATAAACAGGACTTCATTCTGCCGCATAAACGCCAGACCGGCCGGATTCCAGTAAATCGAGGATAAATTGCCAACCATACTGACATAGGCTTCTCCCATCGCATTTCCATCGCTGCCGACGCCAATTTCTAAAAAGTTTGCTGCTGTCGTACCTACCCGGTAAGGTTTTTGTGCATATAATTTCGGACTCACTATACAACTCAACAGTACTAATATCAATAGACTCTTGAATAAATTTCCAAATCTCATCCTATCACCTTTCATTCCCACAGTCATCATAGATACCCATATCTTTTATTTTATTACGGCGAATTTGCCAACCTTCTCATCGTTAGTCAACTTGGACTGCACGTGATATATATACATACCCGCGGCGATCTCAAGATTTTCACTGGTCAGCATATCCCAGTGAGCAATGCCCTTGTCAGCATCGTTATTTACATCAATTTTGTCCACTAAAACACCACTGACAGTAAATATTTTAATCGTGCATTTAGCCGGTAAATTGGTAAACAATAAGCGTCGGCGCTGATTTAAAAACCAGTTTGCAACCGACGGTTCCATGGCATTAGTTGCCACATAGGGATTAGGGACAACTTTAATATCTTTCATGGTATATTTAAGATCTTGTCTATCCAGAGAATCGTAAGTCGCCACGGTAAACGCAATTGAGTCTGTTTTAAAGAAAGGTCGGTTAAAAGTTACATGATAGACGTCTCCGGGTTGAGGAAGGAGGGTACTATCTCCGAAAGTTCCGATAAAATCAATGGCAAATACGGCGCCGGCCCATTTGTCATCTGAGTTAAGCGGCCCAACATAGATTTTATCGGTTAATATATCAAATTGACCGTTTTTATCCAGATCATGCACAATCATGTCCAGGACTTCCACAGAATCAGTGAATGTTTTATTGACTACGTAGAAATTGAAGTTTTCCGTCGTCAGCATATCCCGTCGAATCTGAGTATCGTTGATATCCCGAATTCGTGAGGCGCTTCCCTGCCCTGTATATTTGATTTCATCACTGAAAATGATATCGTAATCCCAGGGAAAATATTTGGATTCCCGTTTTGTAGGAGTGACATTGATTGGCGAGCTTCCGACAATCCAGCCGGAATTTCCATAATCAAAGGTGGCTGTTCTTACTGGCATTTGAATATTCAGCCGTAAACCGTCGAACACATCGGTATTGATCACATTGAGAGTATTGATATACCAGTTATTGAGAGTATCGTCATATACAAGATTCGTTCCGGGAAACCTATCCGGATTTTCCTCGTAAACGACGATAGAATCTGTTGCATCAAAAACATTTATACTATTATTGGTATAGTAAACGCCATGATCATATTTGTCAATAACACCAAGAGTATCCAAGCCGAAACTGACTTTATATAAGTGTCCCGGTTTCAGACTGTTTTTTGCCAAAATTTCCGGAACAACTGTTCCCGTTCCGATAATATCATCGTTTACATCCATTTGAATATCTTCGGGCACATAGCCTGCCGCCCGTTGATGGGGTGTCACAATTTGGACATTTTTCGTTGTATTCCTGATTTCTTCCGCCTCATCTAATTCAATAATAATATTATTTTCAGAGGGTGATATACCAGGTCCGATATGTGGAGCGCCGTAATCATAGGCTACGATTGCATAGTAATATGTCCGCCCATTCTGGACGTTTGTATCAATAAAATAATGTCGAATCCCTGAATCGGTTCCCAGGTTATAACCCATACCATTCACCAATCCGAAATCCGTAAAACCGGTGCGGTCGTCTTTAATATCACACTGAAAAATCGGCTTCTTAAACATTGGGGTACCATAGCCATCGGTGATCACTTCGGCGTCAGACATTTTTTTATCTGTAGCACGGAATAGTTTATAGCCCTCAAAATCGTTTATATTTCCTACAAAGGGATCCCGTGTTTTCGTGTCGGCAATATCATCCCAGGTTAAGACCACTTTTCCGTCGCTGGCCGTAGCCGTCAGGGTAGGCATTTTCGGCGGCTGGGCAAAACGGTAATCC
>JAGLWX010000124.1 GCA_023133185.1 Fidelibacterota bacterium | reverse complement strand
TTAAAAATCGTGTCGTTTGGAATTCTACCTGTTTGTAAGAATGGGATACCACCTGTGTACTTGATTAGTTCCTTGACTTCACTATTGCCAGTCAGGGAATCGTATACATTAGGTGGCGTAAGCAGGAAATTTGGAGTAAAACCTGAATCTTTACGAATTTGCCTTACTGCATTCTTAAGGTCAACATGTGGATCGCCGTCGTCGGTATCCCATGCAGCAGCGGCAGCGAAGACATGATCTCCGGCTGCTCCGCCATAATAACTGGCTGGATTAAGAATGAGTGAAGCAAGCTCGTATTCACGAATGGTTCCGATATTCGCCAGAATCAAACGGTCGCCCTTGATGTAGTCCTGGTTTTGGACATCAGCATTTGCAACTTCACGATCTGAAACGAAATGTCTCTTCGCAGACTCTTCAGTTGCGTAGAAATCCTTTTCAATTCGGAAGTCCATTTCAGTAGCAATCCCACCCTTACCGAGCTTTTCATGATGCTCGATATTAACTCCCTCTTCGGGAACATAGCGGGAAAACTGACCGGAAATTTTGCTGGTGGAAACAACTGGGGCAATCTGATTCGCAACGAAATTCGGACTCAACATCAGTGCTTGTACCGAAAAATTCGATAACCCGATGTCGAGGGCTGATTCATCTGGATATGGATGTCCGGGCATTTTTAGTGTCCTCCGTTATTTCATAATCGGCTCAGATTAATCTGTAGCCGGGATTCTGTGAACCAGAATGTGCGTGTTTTTGCCGTCACCTGAAGCAGCATCGTAGCAAATACCGATGATGTTATCAGTGCCGTCGCCAGTAGCGGTTACGATTCGACCATTCGCATCCGATCTAACCCACGCATTCATAGCAACTTCTCCACCTGCAAGAACAGGGGCGATACCCATAACACAGACGACACACCGGATTTCAGTGGCACCTTCTGTTTGTGGGTCTGCTAAGTAACCTGCAATCTTCGCAGCGTTAACGGTTCTCTGACAAATACCCAGAGGGTTTTCGTTAACACCACATGGAACAATAGTCCCTTCGCTTGAGCCGACTTTTACAATCTGACCATCCAGAACTGCTTCCTCAGCAAGTGCTGAAAGTTCAAGAATCGACTTTTTCATGTTTTTTGAACGGCTTGCTTCGACGGTCATGATCGACCACCATCCTTCCGGATTTCGTCTTCTACTAAGACCATAATTTCATCCGATTTCTTGTCAGGAAACTTTTCTGTTAATTTCCTGCGTAACCTTTCACTTCGGGTATCCATGCCCTTAGCATCAAGCCTATCCAAATCAGCATCTGGACCATCAGCTTTACTCTCATCGACACGGGGAGTTACCTCACCACGAAGTTTTACACGTCCGCCTTCCTTGAGGATTTCAAGTAAGCGGTTACGAATACGATACTTAATTTTACTTCCGTCTTCTGCCGTTTCTTCGATTTCCAATTCATCGGGAATCGCAGCTAAGCATTCAACGACGCCAAGTTCAAATTGGCTTGGAAGCATGTGACCAGATGCAAGAAGTATCCGGCACATTGCATCTGTTTGAGAAAGTCGGACTTCAAACTTCTCTTTAAGAAGTTGTACTTCCAACTCGTCAAACTCTTCTTGTGCTTTGCCTTTTTCGGCTTCGATCGCAGCCTGCAACTGCTGGGTAGTCTTAGCTTTATCGTTGAGATTACCGGGCTGAATAAGACTGACTTCTCTTGACTGAACTTTGGCACTTGGTTGAAGAGCAGTAACAACTTCTTCGGCTGCAAGCTGCTCTTCGTTACCGTCCTGACCGACTGTTGCGGTCGTTTCGGGTTCAGGTGACATACTATTTCCTCCTTCCGCAGTAGCGGTCAGGGAATTATTATCAACCGGGTCCGTACCCGGAGTTGATTCGACGCTTCCTACGGTGATATTTGTTATTTTATTTTTAATATCGTTACTTTCTGATTCAATATCAAGCGTTTTTCGTGATTCGATCCACGATTTCGCTTTCTTTAAGGTCCAGCCAGCTTCTTCACTGAAAAGAATATACTGATTAAATAATGCATCTCCGCTTTTACCTTCCGGCAAATATTCTGTTTTGAGATTCCCGGCAAGGGCACGGATTCCATCTTTCTTTGAAATCATACGAATCCGGATCGTTCCAGGCATAAAACGGCTTAATTTGCGAACTTCATAACGGATATCACCATCTTCAAATTCCTTATCCCATTTTAAGTTTTCCGGTTGAAACGAAAGTGCGGTAGCCATTGCATTGAAAGTATTTAAGCGATGGGCATTTAAATCGCCTTCATTAACAGCTTCATCTCCCGCACCTTCAAACTCTGATTCCTGATTTTTGGGAGTAAATTTGATCGGGTCCATTCCGACACTGGCAGGATTTGCATCGCCAAGCAATGCTAAATGAAGTAAATAAGCAAAGCCTTTCATTGGATACCAATCCCACCAACAAATAGAACGTTCGTTATACATTCCATCTTTAATCAATTCAGCAGCGGATTCGAGAAAACCAACAGTAGCGTATAAGGATACCTGTCCGGTATCTGTCTTTTCATCAACCATTTCCAATTCGAGTACATGACCGTGTTCAGGACCATCACCTTCGCCCCAATGTCCAAGCATTAAGGGAGCACGGATAACCGACGTATCGTAAGTCAATGTAATTTCTTCGATGAATTCAGGAGTGTATGGATAGCCATTCCAGATACCTTCACGCATGATTTCTATTTTCTCAATTACGGCATATTCGGTTTCGTATGGATCACCCTCGAATTTAGGCATCTGATTCCTCCAAATCTTTCCCGATTATAATTTCTTTTAATGCGGGAACTACAGGGATTTTAGTCGGATCGGCTTCCATTTCCCGCGATATTACCTCATTCAATTCATCAAACCACTGCAATCCTTGACTTTCCACTTTAGGGAGCTTATCGGCTAGAGGTAATTTATCAATTAATTCCTTAAACCATCCAAGTCCTTGAATTGCGGAGTTAGCACTTCGATAAGTATCATATGTGAACTTTATGGATAGCCCTTTGAGTAAGAAAATTCCATCAAATTCCAGATTACCATCTACGATTTTCACATCGCCATCAATTTCTTGAGCATACTCACGCAAAGAATCTAAATGTAGGTGGTGATCCTCATTAAATCTCTTTTTTTCAGCTTCGTAGCCATTAAACGCACGATTATCCACGATCTAACTCCTTTAATAGTTAGTCTTAAAAACCATCACTACGCAAAGTAATATCATCGCAATTCCGAATAATACAGCAGTAATAGTATTTATTTCATGCTCAGGCCATTTATCATATTCATAATCGTCACCTTTAAATTTTGGCATCTGATTCCTCCGGTAATTTAGGAATCTTAGATATATACCCGCTTATCTGAATTTCAGCAATCTCTTCTTGAGTTGGCGACGTATAATAAAGCACACCATCTGTACCACGAACATAACGCAATTCGATTATTGGAATCCCCTCATCGCCGTAACGACGCTGAAGTTCTTCTATTGGGCACCGCAACCACGGTTGACAGAAACCCATTAAACGACATTTAAAAGATTTCTCTTCATAGCCATAAGGTGCTGATACTTCCATTGGACAACTAAGATATGGAGAATTCTTTCCTGAATATGCCGTCATAATTCCTTTCGACCTTTTGAATTAACTGAACTAACAGAAGTATGCATTTGCGGTGGATCGCCCTGATTCGGTTCTCCACATTTAACGCAGAACATCTCATTGCCGGAATTTGTCTGTTTGCAATTAGAACACTTCCACATTTCTCCGGTATTTGGCATTAATGATTTAGGATTAGTCAGCATTTATATTCTCCGATTTAGTAAAAACCTGTTTTCCTTTTGCTCTCATTTCTTCCAATTCTTTAGCCCAATCTTCATCAATTGTAAAATATTCAGAAATTAAATCACTAACAAGTGTTTCATCATGTGGACATTCAACATCTTTAAAGTCGCATTTATCACGAACTCTAAATACAATAGATTCAACTCCATCTTTCTCTTTCGACCGATAGAATTCAATTCCTGAATCCAAATTCTCTCTAAGAGCAGCAAGCATTATTTCTGCAACTTTTTCTACTAATGCTTCAATTCTATTATTTCGTTCCTCAATCGTCATATTTCACCTTTTTAAAGTATCGGCTTCCATGTTCCGAATCCTTGTTGTGACTGTTCAAACGGTCTGGAAGCTGGAAATCCGCTATACTCATCAGCAAAAATCGGTATTATCGTACTTCTACATCTGAAATGACACGGTGGGATAACATCCCAATCTGCCATCACATCTCTACCATATACCATACCATCTCGTTCTTCGCAAATAGGAGTGGTACGATCATCAATAATTGCCGAATATTGAAATGCAGGTATTGCTCCTGCCAACCGCTGGTCATATATTGCTTCTGCGTGTCCATTATTATATGCAGTTTGTACATTTGTACGGAAAATAATTTCAGCATGATTAGGTGACATTACTACTTCTTTAACACTTTCGGAAAATTCATCTAATGCGATACCTTCAACCAATGCTGCCTCCAATGAATCAAATAGCTTGTTCTGGATTGTGCTATAAGTCATTCCGGTAGCAGTCAAAGCCCGTCGTTTAGCATAGCCTTCGAGTAATTTGAATTGATCAATCGTGAGAATTTCACGGGCACGGAACATTTCTATCGCTTCATCAAAAGGCACTGGTTCCCAAAATGTATCCAGCTTGAAAGGATTAAACCGAATACCGGAACTAAAATTATGCGCAAGTTTTTCTTTCCATGATAGTTTGAGTTTTGGTAATCCAAAATCTTCACGGACTAATGGCTCATCGTATACTTGAAACATTCCATGAAGCATTGACCAGAAAAACGAATGACCTAAATAATTCCTAAGCGGTTCGACATCAATAACAAGTACGGCATAATCACTTAGCGCGCTCTCAATACTGTCATAACCGGAAAGCCATTTCTCGATTTGATTACCGAGCCCATTATAATATTTCATCCCTGCATCAACAGAAGCACCTTCAAGTTTCTGCATCTTTAGTAAGGAATCTTTCGCTCGTTTATTTATTGATTTCAGGAACTGCGGTTTAATTTTCCCCATCAGGATACTTTCTACCTCTGGAGTTCCTTCACCTTCTTCCTCTTCTTCTTCCTTTTCAATCGGTAATACTGGTGGCGGTGGTTCAGGCTTTTTAATTAAATCCTCTTCTGGTGTCCCTTCGTCCGCTATTTTAATCTGTAATTCACTTGCCACATAAGTTTTTTCCATTGGTATTTCAAATTCATTTGCAAGTTTTATATTCTCCCTTACCTCTTTAATGTCCCTCGTGGTTTCATATTTTGATTTAATTTTAGGATAGACATTATGCTCAGGGTAATTCAAATCAACCATGTAACGAATCAATGTTTCGTTCAGCGTCGAATCTAACGCCTTAGCATCATGCTCTTTTCTTTCCTGTTCCTTTTGGGCATGAACAACACCGAGAGCCATGCTACCGCTTGTCGCAACACCACTTGATAGAATTGATCCAAGGACACGATAGCGTATTTCCTGATTTACTTTTTCAACTAAAGAACTCGCAAATTCACGATCAATTTTAATATGTGGAAATTCTATTTTACATCTATCGGGGACAACTAAATGTTTCGC
>JAGLWX010000123.1 GCA_023133185.1 Fidelibacterota bacterium | reverse complement strand
ATGGTCGTGATGGAATTGAAAGGATTAGGATAATTCTGAGACAAAGAAAAATCTTTCGGGACAGTTCGATCCAATAAATCAATTCCTGTAGAAATCTGAATTCCAAAATCAAAAATCGATTGGGAACGCCGGTTGGAATTTCCATCTCCGGCAAACACATACCAGTTGACTCCAACTGAATCGAAAGATTGTACTCCGATAGATTCCAGATGTTCAACCAGCTCAGTTATTGCCAATGTGAAAGATGTGTCACTGCCCTCGGAATCTGAAGTAAAATATCCCGGAATGAGACCATACCCGGACGCTCCGATATATACCTTATATATTACAGGTAATCCATCCGGTGATCCGGATTTTTCCCACCGGAAATCAAGTGTACCTTCCATATTTCCGGAATAATTCAACATCGTTCCGTTTTCCGGTGATAATAGATCAAACAGTGTCAGAAGAGTATTGTCCAGAATAATTGTCGATCCAATCCCCTCAGCGGATATCGCCTGAGCATTGGAATCGGAAACAATCACAGTATCGAAAAAAACCGGATACGCGCCGGATTGAGCATTTGAATCAGCCCGTACTGTCAATACAATCTCATTCACAGAATTGTCAGGAATGAGTCCGCCCGATGAATTTGAGCATAAAATTCTGACTGCCCCGTTGCTTAATTCGTTAAATTCAAAATCCCATGTTGATCCAAAAGGATTACTAACGGCAGTCACCTGAAAAATATCCACCGAATCCACCAGGTCAAACTGAAAGCCGGCAACTTCAGTACTGTTTGACATTAGAATTGATATGTTTTTAGACGCATCACGGCTACTGAGTGTGTCCGGCAGACAGGTAAAAACAACATCTTGATCAGTTATGGAGACATATCCGGGATCAACACTTGAAGGTGCAATATTCCCAAAATTGTCAGATAAAACCTGATGTGAAAAATCGATTCTAAAAATCCCGTGAGATATATCATTCCGAATTACCATTTCAAGAGTGACTATCGCTCCGCTCCCGGCTCCAATACCGATGCCATCCAGGTCAAAACCGATGATCTTATAGGTGCCGTCATACCATCGTTTCGAATACACATCCCAGCCATTTAAAGATTCAATACGTTCACCCGATTCAATAGAAATGATATCGATTTCTGACGATGCCGGTAAAATATTAAACTGAAAACCGGCGACGCTATCGGCATTGGACAGTATAACCGGAACCGTTAACGTATCTCCGGGAAGCGCGGTAGCATTTACCATATAGAGATGTGCGTAGCTTGCATTGTCACTATTCCAATCACCATCCGATACTCCGTACACCGGAATCATCAAAATTAATACTGTGTATAACCCGATAAGGCTGATCTTATACATTAGCGCCATGACATTTCTTGTATTTTTTCCCGCTTCCGCAAGGACAGAGATCATTACGCCCGACTTTTGGTCCGGCATGAACCGGTCTCTGCTTACGGGGACGATTATCACCGGACGGCGCTGAACTTCCGGAGGTTTCTTCCTGGGCGCCGGGCGCTAATCCCATTCCCATCGCATCCTGATGCACCATTCGGAAAGGCTGGGGACGCCGAACTTGTTGTTGCTCGACCTGCGGTCCGCCAAACTGCGCCCGAAAACACATTTTAATGGTCTGTTTATTTATTTCATCAATTACCCTCACAAAGGCTTGATAGGCTTCACCTTTATACTCCAGTAACGGATCTTTCTGACCGTAGGCGCGCCAGTTGATTCCCTCTTTCAGCTGGTCCATACCGTATAAATGATCACGCCATTTATCGTCGATGGTTCGCAGCGTGACAAATTTTTCCAGAAAGCGGAGCTGTTCTTCGCCCATGTATTGTTCTTTTCGGGAATAATAATCAACCGCACGACGGACAATTTCTTTCATTAAATTGCTTTCAGACGCATCGGACAGTTCATTAAGATAAATATCAATTCCAAGTGTATTATTAAGTTCTCCTCTCAGATCATCCCAGTCCCACTCTTCAGGGAGCATTTTCGGATCAGTATATTCTTCGATCAACCCATCAACCCACTCATCCAAATTCTCAAAAATTTCTTCCTTTATATTCTCTTCTTTCAGAGCATAATTGCGACGATCGTAAATAATCACACGCTGCTGGTTCATCACGTCATCATATTCAAGCAGATGTTTACGAATACTGAAATTTCGTCCTTCCACCTTTTTCTGCGCCCTCTCGATTGAGCGGGTCACCATCGAATGGGTAATGACCTGTCCTTCTTCAATCCCCATTTTATCCATGATTGCGGCAATTCGCTCAGAATTAAATAAGCGCATCAAATCATCTTCCAGGGAAAGAAAAAAGCGTGAGGCTCCGGCATCGCCCTGGCGACCGCTGCGACCACGCAACTGCAGGTCAATGCGTCGCGATTCATGCCGTTCGGTTCCAATAATATAAAGACCGCCGGCTTTCAGAACTCCTTCGCCGAGTTTAATATCGGTTCCGCGACCCGCCATATTGGTTGCGATCGTGACAGCGGACTTTTCACCGGCTCTGGCTACAATTTCCGCTTCCCGCTGATGTTGTTTGGCATTCAGAACATTATGCGTTACACCACGCCGCTTGAGCATCCGACTGATGGTTTCGGATACTTCTACACTAATCGTACCGACGAGAACCGGCTGACCGCGATGGTACGCTTCCTCGATTTCGGTTATGATAGCGTTGTACTTCTCTCTTCGCGTTTTATATACCTGATCTTCGTGATCATCACGCACACAGGGTTCATTTGTAGGAATAGCGACAACACCCAGTTTGTAAATATCTTCAAATTCGGCGGCTTCCGTCAATGCAGTGCCGGTCATGCCGGCAAGTTTATCATACATACGAAAATAATTCTGAATGGTAATCGTGGCAAAAGTCTGGGTTTCCGCCTCTACTCTGACTTTTTCTTTGGCTTCGATCGCCTGGTGAAGCCCGTCGCTATAACGGCGCCCCGGCAGAATACGCCCGGTAAACTCATCGACGATCAGCACTTTACCATCCTGGACGACATACTCCACATCTTTCTCATATAGTGTATGGGCTCTAAGCAACTGGGAAATATTATGAAAGCGGTCAGATACTTCAGAATGAATCTGATCCAGTTCCATTTTTTTCTTTTCCTTCTCTGAATCAGACAGAGAATCATCTATATCAATTTTGACTAATTCATCGGCAAGATCTGGAACAACCAGTTCATCTACATGCACCCCAAGCGATGTGGCAAGTTTCTCTTCACCCTTCGGAGTAAGAGTAATATTATGCTGTTTTTCCTCAACGAAATAGTAAAGGTCTTCAAAAAATTCGTCCTGACTGATCGACTGTCCGGTTTTAGAATTGGTCAGCAATAAAAATTCTCGTTCCCCGGATTGTAACAGCCGTTGATACCCAGAGTCTTCAAGTAATTTCCGCAGCCGCCGGTTTTTCGGCGCACCCTGTGAAGCAACATAAAATTTCCGCGCCATTTCATCGGGTTTGCCGATTTCACCAATATCAGCGGGAAATTGGGACAGCATCTGCGTAACATTGTCACGTTGATAACGTACCAGGCTGGCTATTGCAGGATTCAATTTATCATACTTTTCATGTCGTGAGCTGGAAACCGGACCGGAAATGATCAGCGGCGTACGGGCTTCATCAATTAAAATATTATCAACTTCATCGACGATACAGTAAAAGTATTCGCGCTGAACCTGATCCTCTGCGGAGATTGCCATATTATCCCGCAAATAATCAAATCCAAATTCATTATTGGTGCCGTAGGTGATATCCCGGCTGTACATCTCCGTGCGATCTTCGTTGTCCATACTGTTCAGAATACATCCCACCGTCAAACCAAGTTCCGTATAAATTCGCCCCATCCATTCGCTATCACGCTGTGCCAGGTAATCATTTACCGTAACTAAATGAACGCCGCGACCGGTAAGAGCATTCAAATAGACCGGCATTGTTGCCACAAGAGTTTTGCCCTCGCCGGTTTTCATTTCGGCGATTTTACCCTGATGCAGAACAACGCCACCGACTAGCTGGACATCATAAGGAATCATCTCCCAGCGAATTTTCTGACCGACAATATTCCATTCCTGCCCAACTAAGCGCCTGCATACTTCTTTCACCATGGCAAAGGCTTCCGGCAGAATCTCGTCCAGAACATCCCGTTCCGCTTTAATAACCATCTTACACTTTTCGTCACGGAGCAGGTTTGATTTTGCCGCCTCCTCTTCAGCTGACTCGCGGGCGTCTCTGATCATTGCCTTAAACTCTTCGGTGCGTTCACGCAATTTTTCTACAGGAATATCTTTGAGAGTATCATAAATGCCGTTAATCTCTTCGGCAAAAGGACGGATTTCTTTTATTCTCCTGTCTGAAGCGGTTCCGAAAATAGATGTTAAAAACGATCCAATACCCATTTTTCTCCAATATTTATCAAGTATTCAACTTTACAACATCACAATTAAATATGCAAATGGTCTAATATGTACTTTTCAGGAATCTAGTACCTATCGTTTGAGTTCAGTAGAGCAGTTTACTGCAACGATTTGCTAGCAATTTTTTCGTACAAAGTTTCAGGTGCAACATCTGCTCCATTTGGCCAAGATATTGTACCACCATCAACAATGGCTTTTTTAAAAAAGTCAATGTCTCGTAATGGGGCAAATACAGGTCCTTTACTTATATACTCTGAAAAATCAACATATCCATTTGCCCCATCATCAAATAGTATATGATAAGTGTAATTTTTTTTGTATTTAATCTCAGTTACATCATTCATATCCCACATTTTTCAATCCTTAATCCAGTGGTTTGATCCATTTAATTTCTTTACCTTCTCGCGCTAATTCCCAATCAGTTTCAAGTTCAGCAACATGAAAATCAATCCACTCCCCATCAACCGGATATAGCAGGTAAACACCATGATAATCAGGTAAGTGTTATTGCTTATCGGAAGCCTGATCTGTTATCATGTGAAGAACTGCATCGAGAATCCCGTTTACGAACGCACTGCTGTCATCGGTGGAATATTTTTTAGCGATCTCAATTGCCTCTGAAATCGAAACCTTTGGCGGTATATCTTCAAAATAC
>JAGLWX010000122.1 GCA_023133185.1 Fidelibacterota bacterium | reverse complement strand
TTATGACCTTTTTACCTTTTAAAGAAAGACTGACACTATGAATCTCATCGAAAAAATACTCGCTAAGCACAGCAGCCAGGAAACCGTAAAACCCGGCGATATCATTGATGTTGCCATCGATGCCCGGGTAGCCCGTGATTTTGGCGGCGCCAATGTGGTGAAAAACCTGATCGAAAATGGTCTCGAGGTGGACGATCCCGCAAAGACCTTTTTTACCTTTGACTGTAATCCGGGCGGCTCGGATCAGAAATATGCCGCCAATCAGCATTTCTGCCGTCAGTATGCCCGTGAGAATAATATCAGGGTTTATGATGTGAATTCCGGTATCGGAACCCACCTTGCCATTGACAAAGGCTTGATCCTGCCCGGCGGAACTTTTGTATCCACCGATTCACACGCTAATATCATGGGCGCCATTGGAGCCTTTGGCCAGGGCATGGGAGATCAGGATATTGCGGCGGTATGGGCAAGCGGTAAGTCGTGGTTTAAGGTTCCTAAATCGGTCAAACTTAACTTTACCGGAAAGCGGCCGGAACATGTGAGCGCCAAGGATATGGTTCTGAATCTGCTGGACCGATTTGGCGCCAATACGCTCCTGGGCTGTGCCGTGGAAATGGTCGGTGATGCTGTTGGCGTGCTCACGTTGGATGAACGGATCACCATCTCCTCCATGGGAACCGAGATGGGCGCCATCATTATCCTGTTTACGCCGACAACTGCGATCATTGAAGAACTGGAAACGCGAACCGGAAAAACTATTAATGTGCTTGCCGCTGATTCGGATGCAGAGTACGACCAGGAGTTTGAAGTAAATGTTTCTACATTCAAGCCAATGGTAGCACAACCGGGACATCCCCATGATGATATTGATATCTGGAAAGTTAAAAAGACCAAAATCGATTCGGCTTTTATCGGCAGCTGCACCAACGGTCGCATGTCGGATCTCCGGATTGCGGCGGATATTCTCAAGAGCAAAAAAGTAGCGCCTGGTGTAGTTTTGAAAATCGTTCCTTCTACCGATGAAGTATGGAAACAGGCTCTGGATGAAGGACTGATAAAAATATTTAAAGACGCCGGAGCGCTGGTTGCCAACGCTGGTTGTGCGGGCTGCGCCGCCGGACAGGTGGGACAGAATGGACCCAATGAGATCACCCTTAGTACAGGCAACCGAAACTTTTCCGGCAAACAGGGCAAGGGCAGTGTTTACCTGGCGTCGCCAGCCGTGGTAGCCGCCTCGGCTGTAGCCGGTTATATTACGACTCCTGATGATTTACCGGCAAAAGCCGCGGAGTTTGCGGCTCTGGGAATCAAACTGGGCGAAGCCAAAGAAAAAAGTCGTCCCGATGCCCCACCGGTTGAATTTACCGGACGGGTTTGGCTGATTCAAAAGGATGATATCGATACGGATATGATCTTTCATAACCGCTACCTGACCATTACCGATCTCAAGGAAATGGGACAGTACACTTTTGATAACCTGGAAGGGTATAAAGACTTTGCGATAAAGGCTCAACCCGGTGATATCATAATGACAGGTAAGAATTTTGGTGCCGGAAGCTCGCGCCAGCAGGCGGTGGATTGCTTTAAATCACTCGGTATTCCGGTGATTATTGCCGAATCCTTCGGCGCTATTTATGAGCGCAATGCCATTAATGCCGCCATGCCGATTCTGAGTTATAATAGAGGCCTGATTGATGAACTGGATATTCAGGATGGTGATATGATCACCGTTAATCTGGAAACCGGCGCTATTCAAAATCAGCGTTCGGGGAAATCCGGCAAATCGCAACCCTTTTCTCCGGTTCAAATGGATATTTATAAACGTGGCGGATTGCTAAACAAATAAAATGATTGAGCCGAACAGACCGTTTACGTTTGTGGGTTATCGGGAATTTTTTCCAATAGTGGCATTGTATAGTTCAACCCTTTCAGGGTTGGGGAGTAGTCGTTAGTTCTATTGTCAACAGGTTTTACCTATTGTTATTCATGTTTAACCCTTTTCCCATCGGGATCCCTTTGGGGCAGGGTTTTTATCTTTTTCGACTTTTCTTCAGTCAATTCGTATTCAACCATTTCAGAGGGGTTATAGCGATGAATAGAAATCTGAAAATCCCGAAGGGATTGAACATGAATAACATCAGACGAAGTCTGGTGAAAAAAGAACGTCCTCCAAAAACAAAACACCGAAGGTGTTTAACAAGGGAAAAAACGATTGGAATCTTTTATTTTCACTTGATTTCTGATTGTTCAAGATTTAATTTTCCTTTGTGATGAGATGTATATTAGAAATGGGAAATTGTTGTGATATTTTCAACAAAATATGATGATATGTGGAAATATTTCCATATATCGAAAATTTCAGGCGCTTAAAAAGCAAAACACTACTCGAGGGAGGAAAGTTATGAATAGACAATTTACAGCTATAATTGAGCGGGAAGGCAACGGATACGTTGCCCTTTGCCCGGAAGTAGATGTAGCAAGCCAGGGTGATACCATTGACGAAGCCCGAAGAAATCTTCATGAGGCTCTGGAGTTGTTTTTTGAAACTGCATCAACAGAAGAGATAAAAGAAAGACTTCACGATGAGGTCTATATTACGCATATGGAGGTAGCGGTTGGCTAGACTACGTACTCTATCTGGCAGAGAAGTCTGCCGAATCTTGGAAAAACATGGGTTTGTCGAGATAAGGAGACGTGGAAGTCACATTGCGATGCAACGAAAGATGTTTGAAAGGACTATAACTGTACCGGTACCGAATCATAAGGAACTCCGAATAGGAACATTGCTGTCCATTATTCGCCAATCCGGAGTCCCACGTTCTGAGTTCGAATAAAAATATTCGGATGAACAAAGAACATCCCCCCAAAAAATAAACACCGGAGGTGTTTAACATGAAATGCGTGATATTGATTTTTCTGATAGCAGCATTGTGTAGTTCAACCCTTTCAGGGTTGGGGACTTATAGGTTTTTTATTGATCAATAGGTTGCACCTTTTGTTATTCATGTTTAACCCTTTTC
>JAGLWX010000121.1 GCA_023133185.1 Fidelibacterota bacterium | reverse complement strand
ACCGAAAAAAGAAATTGAAAAAGCATTAAAAATTAAGGAGGAATATTACAATGAAAAAAGGTAAAATAAAGACACTTGAGCAGTTCAAAGAAGAACACTACGGTAAACTCGGGACTCCGAAACGTGACAAATTAGAATCGGGTTATGATACATTTAAAATCGGAGCGTTAATTCATGAAGCCAGACTTGAGAAAGGTTTGACACAAGAAGAACTTGCGGAGAAATGTGGAACAACAAAGTCTTATATTTCAAAAATTGAGAACAATATTAAAGAAGTTCGCATTTCGACTTTGCAGAAAATTGTTGAACTTGGTTTTGGAGGACAATTACAACTGTCAATTAAACTCTAATACTAACTGACTGACATAAGACAAACCACATATAACACGCGGTCATAGCCAATTGGCGGTTAAAAGTCTTATTCTTGCTCATTGTAATATCTCCTGATGTTTTTCCCAATTCGATTATTTATTGAAATTGTCGATGAAAATGGAAAACTATTTCCGCCTGAACTCAATTTTTCCATCGACAATGGTCATCATTATCCTGGCGTGTTGAATTTTAGCGGGTTGGATTTCAATTATATCACGATCGATCATGACAATGTCGGAAATCTTACCAGCTTCGATAGACCCCTTAAATTTTTCTTCGAAAGATGCGTAAGCAGGGTGGAGGGTATAGCATTTCAGTGCCGCTTCAACGGATACCTTTTCTTCGGGCACCCAACCGTCCGGGTTCAATCCATCCAGTGTCTGCCGGGTTACAGCGGCATAAATGCCCAAAAGTGGAACGGGCGGCGCAACGTACCAGTCGCTCCCGAAAACGACAACAGCGCCGGATCTTAACAGACTGTTATAAGCGTATGATCGTTGAACCCGATCGTGTCCTATCAAGGGCACAGCCCAGCGACCATCATCGATGGCATGATATGGTTGCACACTGGCAATTACGCCTAAATCATGAAATCGTGAAATATCTTCAGCGCGGAAGTGTTGGACATGTTCTACCCGAAAACGTCTATCCCGTTTGCCGTTTACCTTCGCAACTTTTTCATAAATATCCAGAATTATTGTATTGGCTTTATCTCCAATAGCGTGAGTAATGGATTGCAGTTCACATGAGTCGCCTCGCAGTATCATTTCGTATAAATCTTTTTTCGATGTAACCAGTAACCCGGTATCACCGGGAAGATCAGTGTATGATTCATGGAACAGGGCAGTGTGGGAACCCAGCGAACCGTCAACAAAGGATTTTAATCCACCAATTCGGAGCCACTCGTCACCTGAGCCGCTTTTTTTGATCTTTTCATCTAATCTTTGCCATGTTGACAAAGGGACTGCTGCCGATATACGAATACGGAGTTTATTCTTTTTGTTATAATGTTCAAAGATCCGGAGATCATCCCAGGAACCCATGTGATGAATTGTGGTGACGCCTTGTTCCAGTAAATATTGCATGGCGGCATCCAGCGCCCGGTATTTCAGTGAATCACTTGGCTCACTGATTACGTTGTCAATTAATTCCATGGCGTTATCTTTAAAAATTCCGGTAGGTTTGCCCTGTTTATTTCTGATGATTGTTCCTCCGGAAGGTGTGGCTGTTGATTCGTCGATATTTGCCAGTTTTAAGGCAAGACTGTTGGCAAGCGCCATATGACCATCAAGCCGGTTGACCCAAACCGGATTATCAGGCGTCACATCGTCAATCCAGTCCCGTTTGGGTAAATCGCCACCCCATAGACTATGATCCCAGTCGCCGCCCAAAATCCAGTCACCCGGTTCACAAGTTTTAGCAAA
>JAGLWX010000120.1 GCA_023133185.1 Fidelibacterota bacterium | reverse complement strand
TGAAAACCGCCTTCCAGTAAATGCAGATGTGAATCGGTGAATCCGGGACAGACAAACATTCCGGCGGCTTCGATTACTTTGGTTTCTTCGATAATGTACTTTTTTATCTGTCTTGTCGCTCCAACATAAGTGATGATATTGTCTTTTACTGCAATCGCTTCCGCCCATGGCTGGTTGGGATTTGCAGTCCAGACCCTGGCATTAATAATAGCTAAAGACACAGGTTCCTCCGATAGATTCTTTCGACAGTTAAATATTAAGAGAAGGGAAATTAGCAATAGCGGGAGTAAAAAATATTTCATGAGATGATTCTCAGCAATGATTATACGATCTGATTGAGAAATATGACCTAAATTTAAAACGAATTCATTTATATACCAGAAAATCAAAAAGAAATTGCGGAATTTTGATTGAAATGCTGAATCAGCTTTCATTTTTGCTGAAAACATTTCAAATTATATCCACGATGTTAAAAATAAGATTCATAATTGTATGGCTTTCGATTTTGGCAGTTGGCTGCACGAAAATTGAAAAGGTTTATGTGTTACCCGACAGAGAGGACATAGTAAGCACAATTTATGAAAAGATAATGACCGATGGAGCGTTGTCTATCGATGGCTTAAATGACAGCAAGGCATATTTCATCGATTACTCATCTTCATCACTATCAAAAATGCTTTTTCCTGACACTGTTGAATACGGACTTTCCAATATTCAGATAGGGCGTAACATTTCCCAGGTAGATACAACGATTATCTATGATATAAAGTGGGATTCGGCTTATATTGACATAAAGTATTACTTGAAGGGTAATTTTAAAATAGTCCTTTATGACATAACCTTAGACAGCTCAGTCTCGTCTATTCAATATATCGATTCTACATGGTATGAAACAACGGGCTTTACAGTCGATTCAACATGTAATGATACTACAGGAATTTGCGATTATGATACAACTTATATAGTTGAAACACACGTGGATACAGTTGACAGTGTCATTACGTGGTCTTATACAGAGTCATTTTCTCCGGTTGATTCAACCACAAAATCTTTTACGCACAGAACACATCAAAAAGCCATTTTTCTTAGAACACAGAACACCAATAACGCCACGAAAGACTGGCAATTACATAAAATAACACCCATGATATTTGAACCCACTGACAATATTCTTGAAATCCGTCAAGTACAAATTGCTCTTACCGGTACTCCATCGAGTATTGTGTTACCTGCTTTAGAGGGCGAGGATCCGTTATTAACCTATTTCAATCGAGATTCATTGCCGCTAATCAACTATAACGGAACCGTAACGCTATCGTCTGTTTTAGTAGAGAATGAAGATCCATATCCCCGGCAGCCCGGCGAATTAGTTATGGCGCATTTCGGACATGGTGTGAATATATACAAGATCCGGAAAGGACTAAGCGATTCCGATGATGACGGAAGTCATACCGGCAGTTTCAGTGTCAATTCGCATGGGACAAAAGTGTACCGTTTATTTATTGATCTCCTTGATTATGATTCAATTTTTACACGCACAGGCGCATATAAAGCACATATCTGGATGATCCCATTCCAGGTTCCCTGATATTTTTCCTATAAAATTTTGATCTATTGCTATGAGTATGGAATAAGAAGTAAAAATCTGACTTGAAATCCATTCTCAATTATTAAACAACAACAAAATAAAATAGAAAATAGAGGACTATTAATCCTTGGATATTCTATGTATATATTTTAAAATATGGCGCTTTTTGGAGAGGTGTCCGAGTGGCTGAAGGAGCACGCTTGGAAAGCGTGTGTATCTTAACTGGTACCCAGGGTTCGAATCCCTGTCTCTCCGCACATATCAACATCAATACAACCCTTACCCTCGTTCCAGGACTCTTGCTCCGGAACGATATTACCCGGCAGATTGGTTGCAGAGTACAACCCCGCAAGCAGAGATTATGGAAGGGCGGGAACCCCATAGCCGAAAGGAAGCGTAAGGGTATCTTTGCGAAAGGTATCTAATAGTACTTCACGATATCTACTTGAATCTTTCGCGTTATCCGAAGAATCTTTCGCAAAGTTAATAATCACGCGGTAGCGTTGAGACGAGTAGTAAAACAATCACTCTTGATTGTTGATCCCTGTTTATGGAGTACTGGAGCGTTGAGATAAGTGTTATAATGCTCAGTAGTATAAAACCATTTGTGTCTCCGCTCCTGCGGTGATACAGGAATCTGTCGAAAGTATGCTCCTGATGGAAAAAGAAAATATTAACAGTTACAGTTTAGCTATCTTATAAACGCGGGGGGAAATAAAATATTTCTTGCTACTTACCGGTCGGTAAGTTATATTACCGACCGGTAAGTAAGGAGACACTATGAAACACAATGAAAATACTAAAGAAAGAATTATCGGAGTAGCCATCGAATGCTTTGGCGAACTCGGCTATGACGGAACATCTATGCGTTTAATCGCAGAAAAAACCGGCGTCAGCAAACCTGCTATCTATTATTACTTTTCTGATAAAGAAAAATTATTCGTTGGCGTCGTCGAGTTTGTTGTCCGGAAATTTCAGTCTCAACTTGAAAGCATTAATAATTCGAATAAAAATGCATTAGAAAAGTTAGAGGCTATCCTTATGTCCCGGTTTCTGCCCACAAAGAATCAGACAACAATTCGTCGTTTTATGAATAGTATCTTCACCAGTGGTGTCAAAATGAATATGCACTTTGATCATCGCAAAATGTTTGAAAGCCAACAAAAAATAATACAGGATATCATTCAGCAAGGTATAGACGAGGGCATCTTTAGTGCAGATGTTGACGTTAAAGTTTTTATGTATGGATTAATAGGTACTATGAATCTTTTTTCAAGAGACCACATTTTTGATGACGCGCCACCGATTAATAAAAAATTAGCGGATCAGATTTTAAAACAGTTCGTTGATGGTGTCGGAAAATGATCTATGAATAATAATGGAGAATCAAATGTTAAATAAAAAGATATTAATATTAGTTAATGCAATATTGCTGTTGTCTCTATCTATAAGTTTATATGCTGAAACTCTTGATCTGGACCTGAAGACTGCCAGAAAAATTACACTCGAAAACAATCCAGGCATTAAACTGGCTCGTGAAGAAGTAAATAAATCAAGTCAGCGAATAATCGAATCAAGAGCCGGATTGTTACCAACAGTAAGCGCATTCTCAAGTCTTCAACATGCCTGGGAATTACCGACGATGATATTAAATTTGCCGCCGGCAATGGGCGGTCAGCAAAAATTTAAAATGGGCACTGAAAATAATATTGTTTCAGGTATTAATATTTATCAGCCTCTGTTTACCAGCGGTGTTATCTGGAATGGGTATCAGATATCTAAGATCGGATATAATATTGCACAGTCTCAATTGAAATCAGCCGAACAAAATATTTTAACAAATTTGACATCGGCTTATTACGGCGTTCTATTTTCTAAATCTGCAATTATCGTATCTGAAGAAGCTCTGCAATCTTCCGAGGAAAATCTTGCACAAGTTCAAAATTTTTATAATGCCGGCAAATCTTCTCAGTTTGATATTTTACGGGCAGAAGTTCAAGTTGCAAATATGAAACCAATTGTCGTCTCAGCCAAAAATAATTTTCGACTGGCGGAATCCCGGTTAAGAATGATAATGGGAATCGGTGAATCGACTGAATTGAATTTTACAGAAGAAATGGAATTAAAATATTCTGATTTAACGGAAAAAACATTAGCCGAATTAATCAAAATTGCCACATCAACCCGTCCGGAGATGATGATAATGAACAATCAAAAACAGATAGCTAACAGGCAATTATCAATGTCAAAAGCTGCATTCATGCCATCCATCGTATTTGGAACTGCTTACCAATATCAGGGACAGCGGGATGATTTTAAATTTGTTGGAGATGATTTTTTTAAATCCTTTAATTCTTCCGTCAGTATTAATATCCCACTTTTCAACGGATTTAAAAATTCTGCCAAACTTCAACAGGCAAAAATTGCAATCAAAGAGAGCGATCACCAGGCGGAGTCGTTAACTAACGGTATCAAACTGGAAGTTAAAGGCGCCTTTTTTACAATGAAGGAAGCGCAGGAAAAGGTTCAGACTCAACAAAAAACAATCGAGCAAGCCAAAGAAGCACAGCGTCTGGCTCGTCTAATGTATTCCGAAGGCGCCAGTACACAGTTGGACGTTTTGAATGCAAATCTGGCGCTTAATCAAGCCAGGATGAATTATCAGCAATCACTGTTTGAATATAATGTAGCGCTTGCAAACTTAAAAAAATCAATAAACCAATTATAGGAGTTGAAAATGAAATCCATTTGGTCATATTTACTAATTACGATTTCTATTGCAGCTGTATTGTTAATTAGCAACTGTGATAAACCAAAAGCAACTACATCGGTTGACAAAGAACGGATATTTCCGGTTCAGGTTACTAAAGTAAAACGAGCAAATATCGAACGTAACATTGCTTATTTGGGCAATCTCGAAGCATATCAGGAAGTGCGGGTATTCTCTACAATACCAACCCGGATAACTGAATTGAAAGTGGATGTTAATGATTTCGTTAATGAAGGGGATTTGCTTGCAGTTGTTGATAATATAAAGATAAAACAGGCTGTTATACAGGCTGAAGAGGGCTTAAAATCGATTCAGGCACAATATGAAAATGCATTAGCAGAATGGAAAAGAATTAAAAAATTATATGATCAAAATGCGGTCAGTAAATCTCAATACGATGTTGTTAGAACGCAGAAAGATGCGGCTAAAGCAGCCGTAAATCAATTAAAAGCAGGATTGAAATCAGCGAAAGAACAATTAAATGATAGCTTTATCAAAGCGCCTATATCGGGAATTATTTCAAGCCGAACATACAATGTTGGTGACCAGACCAGTCCGCAATTTCCTGCTTTTACAATTGTTCAAATGGATAAAATTAAAATATACATTGATATAGTCGAAAGTCAAATTGCACTGATTATTCCCAATCAACGAGTAAATATTACTGTTAATACATATCCGGGTGATGTCTTTACCGGTAAAGTAAACAAGCTATATCCGACAATAAACCCAATGACCCGAACGCTAAAATGTGAAATCATTATTGACAATCCTGATTATCGTCTTAGACCGGGTGGTTTTGCGCGTGTCGAGATTGTTACTGATGAGCATGAAAATGTACTTGTTGTTCCCAAATATGCGATTATAGAAAAAACATCGCTTGAATACCTCGGAGGCGAGATAACTAATACACGTATAAATACTAAAAAATATGTTTTTATCGTAGAGAATTCTGTTGCATTAATGCAACAGATAAAAACTGATATTGTAACCAATAATTACGCAGAAGTAATATCAGGTCTAAACGACGGGGAAGATATTATAATTATTGGACAATATAATATATCTGATTCTTCAATGGTTGAAATAATTGAAGCAGGGGAATAATAATGAAAATATCAAAAGTTGCCATAAATCGTGGCGTTACCTTTACGATGATATATATTATTGCGATTGGATTTGGTTTATTTGGCCTCGGACAACTGAAACTTGATCTGTATCCGGATATTACATTACCCATAATCGGTATAATGACCGATTACAAAGGTGTTGGGCCCCAAGATATTGAAAATTCTATAACACGACCTTTGGAAAAAACAGTCATAACAGTAGAGAATCTTGAGAAAATAACCAGTTGGTCAAAATCAGGTTCATCGACTCTGTTGCTGGAATTCGATTGGGGAACTGATATGGATCAAGCTGAGATCGATGTTCGAAAAATGATTGATTTTGTCAGAGATTATTTACCTGATGAAGCATCTCAACCGATGTGTTTCGCATTTAATCCCTCAATGCAACCGATTATGTTTATAACAGTTAGTTCAGATAAACTGGGTATGGCTGAACTGCGTAAGTTAGTCACTGATCGGATCGAACCATCTCTCGAACGTATTGTCGGCGTCGCTTCTGCCGGTACTACCGGTGGTTTGGAGCGACAAATTCGAATTTTAATCGATCCCCGAAAATTAGCTGCTCATGGTGTTGCATTACAGACAATTGTTCAAACTCTTGGAATGGAAAATCTTCAAATTCCCGGTGGTTTGATTGATGATGAATACGCTGAATATTCGGTTAGGACTTATGGTGAATACACGAATGTTGATCAGATTCGAAACACTGTCATAGGAGTGCAAAACGGGGCGCCGATCTATTTAAAAAATATTGCTCAGGTTATCGATGGATATAAAGAACAGACTGAAATTGTACGAAATAACAATCAACCTGCGATTTTCATGTTCATTCAGAAACAATCTGATGCGAATACTGTCCAGACAGCGTCCGCAGTTTTAGAGGAATTACCTAAGATATCTGCAGAGATCGGGCAGGGAATTGAGTTTAATATTATCTGGGATCAATCCAAATTTATCAAGAGATCCTTGAGTAACCTTACAAATACAGCTATTCAGGCATTTTTTCTGGCATTTTTAGTATTACTTTTCTTTCTGAGACACATTCGAAGTTCATTAATAGCCTCAATTTCGATTCCGGTTTCAATTATCATTACATTTTTTGTGATGAGTCAAATCGGTATTACCCTGAATATTATCTCAATGGCAGGGTTAGCGCTCGCCGTTGGTTTGTTAATTGATAATTCTATCGTCGTTCTGGAAAACATTTTCCGACATCTTGAAATGAATAAAGAAATCCGCATTGCATCCGACGACGGCACTACTGAAGTAGGTGTGGCAATTATCGCATCGACGCTTACAACATTGGCAATATTTGTTCCGATCTTTTTTGTACCGGGTATCGCCGGTGTCATGTTTAAGGATATGGTTGTATCAATTGTATGTTCATTGTCGGTTTCATTGTTTGTAGCGCTGACATTAATTCCGTTAATGTCATCCAGACTTTTAGGGAAGGAAAAGAAAAGGAGCGATAATAAACTATTAAGATATTTAGATGAAGGTATTGGAAATTTCATCGAAGCCATCGAAAAATGGTATGTTCGGTTACTTGACTGGGCATTAGGTCATAAAAAATATGTATTTATTGTAATTATCGCACTTATTGTTGCTACCATTATTGTTTTCCCGAAAGTTGGTGGTGAGTTTATGCCGAAAAC
>JAGLWX010000012.1 GCA_023133185.1 Fidelibacterota bacterium | reverse complement strand
AACTCTTTATTATCTCCACAGCGTTCTTCAATCATTTTTCTAATAGTACCACCGATAAAAATAGGTACCATAGTTGAAACGGGGAGATATACACCAACAGCAAAAGCCAGGGAGGGAATCCGAATTACAAAATGGACGAAAAAAGTAATTCCAACTCCGATAAATACGAGAACCCAGGGAATATTATGGCTGATCAATCCATCAATTATCATTTTCATCATACTGGCTTGCGGAGCAGGCAACTCTGCGGAATCGAAACCGTGCGCTTTACCCAGAATTAGTACACTACCCGCTACAAAAAACGCCGTAGTGAGAACACCGACCAGCTCGCCTATCTGTTGTTTACGAGGAGTGGCTCCGATGAGAAATCCCGCTTTTAAATCCTGAGATGTATCACCGGCTATTGATGCGGCTACCCCGACAATTCCGCCAATTGTGATAACGGCAATTTTGGCTTCTAACCCTTTAAAACCTAAGCCCATGAAAATAAGACTGGTGAAAATAAGCGTAGCTATTACCATTCCGGAAGTAGGATTGGATGTTACTCCGACTAAACCGACGATTCTTGCAGATACCGTAACAAAGAAAAATGCAAAAACGGTGGCAAGTAGAGCAGCAAGTAATCTGACAAAAAATGAACCTGAAAAATCAAAGATAGTTGGAATAATTGCAATAAATAGAGCTGTAATACCAACTCCGACAAACACAACTTTTAAAGAAAGATCATCATCGGTTCTATCAACCTCTTTTCCTGCTTTAGCCTCTTTAATATGTTGAATACCAATTTTAAAAGATGACACAATAGTCGGGATTGATTTAATAAGAGTGATGAATCCGGCGGTAGCAACAGCGCCGGCGCCAATATATCTGATATAAGTCGTCCATATTTCATGCGGATCCATATCGGCGATCAATTTAACGGTGGCTGGGAAAATTGGATGTGCGACGGCATCTCCATAATAAGCCAGCGCCGGAATCAAAACGAGCCAGGATAATAATCCGCCCGCTACCATAATCAAACCGATCCTAAATCCTAATATATAACCAACACCGAGCAGCGCCGGCTGAGTATTCATTCCGATCATTCCTTTTTTCAATAAAGGGATTTTGATCCAGATTATACCCTTGAAAAGGTGCACTATTCTAATCAGAAAAGTATATCCAAAACCTATTCCCAGTCCGGTAAAGACATTTTTAGCGCTGGCGCCACCGGCGTCGGCGGCAACTAAAACTTCAGCGGAGCCGATACCTTCCGGATAGGGAAGTTTGCCATGTTCATTTTTTATCAGAAAACGTCTGAGAGGTATCATAAATAAAACACCGATTATTCCACCGGCTAAACCGATAAGAGTAATCTTAAGAAGACTAGGGCTTTGACCCCACATAATTAGCGCCGGTATAGTAAAAATAATACCTGACGCCAGCGAAGAGCTTGCCGAGCCGGTCGTCTTGGTTATATTATTTTCCAGAATTGATGTCTTTCCGGTCCATCGCTGGAATATTTTGGCAACTGCGACGGTTAACACAGCCAGGGGAATTGCAGTTGAGATAGTAAGACCGGACACCAGCCCGAGATAGGCGTTTGCCATTCCAAATAGAATACCAAAAAACGAACCATAGACCAGAGATTTCAATGTCAATTCGGTCATCGATTCAGTTATTGGTATATAAGGTTGATATTGATCCCCGGGAATTTCTTCATAAGCTTCTGGCGGTAGCCCTGTTCTTTGCTGACTCATTTGTTGCTCCTTTTAATCATTGAAAAATTTCCATCGAATGAATTCAATGGTTATTACTATTTTTAAAATTGAGTGTAATGGACAAAAATCGTTGTAAACTTTGTAAGATGTCATCGATAGCTGACAACCATAGTGAATTTCCACGGGGCAATACAAGCGATTTCTATAAATTGTGTCATGCTTCTTTAACGCCGATTCCCGGTTGGTCATTCAGAACGACCCGACCGTCGATAAGCGTGGCGCCGACGAATGGATCATTGCTGATCAACAGGTTTCCGTCCAGATCGGCATAGTCGATCAGCGAGCACAATTGAGCGGCGGCAGTGATTGCTACCGAACTTTCGATCATGCAGCCGATCATGATTTTCATACCGAGTGACTTCGCCAGCCAGATCATTCGCAGGGCTTCCTGTAAACCGCCCGATTTCATGATCTTGATATTAACACCGTCATATGCTTCGGCTAATTTGGGAATATCAGCTGCTGACTTTACGGCTTCGTCGGCGATAATCGGAATCGGCGACCGATCGCGCAGCCAGCGGGTTTCTTCCAGCATATGAGAGGGCATCGGTTGCTCGATAAATTCAATCCCGTTTTTCACCAGCCATTCGATTTTCCTGATAGCGACCTCTTTGTCAGTCCAGCCTTCGTTGGCGTCAACCCGAATAGGCTTGTCGGGCGCTACAGAGCGGACAGCTTTAATAAATTCTTCATCGTTGGGTTTTCCAACCTTGACTTTCAAGATTTTATAAGGTTCCGCTTCTTTTGTTTTTTGTGCCATCACTTCAGGAGTATCGATACCGATTGAAAATGAAGTTAATGGCGATTTCTCCGGGTCCAGACCCCACATTTTATATAGCGGGATGTTTAGCGCTTTTCCAACCCAGTCCATCAGCGCAATATCCAGTGCGCATTTACCGGCGGTTTGCCCCTCGCAAAGATTCTGAATATCATATCCCAGCTGAACGAATTCAAAAGGATCGGCATCGGCAAACAACGGAATCGCTTTCTTGATTACTTCAATTGTCGATTCCGGGGTTTCATCATAACGAACGTTTGGCGCGGCTTCGCCAATCCCAATAATTCCATCTTTTTCCAATTTCACAAATACATCTTGTTTAAAATTGCTGGAGTTCCGGGCGATTGTCCAGGTATGCCGTAAATTTAATTGCTTGATCTCATAGCTTAATTTCATGCCGCTTCCCTTCGTAAATTTTCTCTTTGAACAGGCTATGCCGCTTAATCCTGTTGACACACCTGCCGCTATTGTAGCAAATCCAACCGTTTTGAAAAAATCCCTTCGTTTCATGCTGAAACACCCCATCGTTTTATTTCAATTGTACGAAAATTTACACAGCATTTGAGTTTTACACAAGTTCCCATGCAATCTCTTGTACTGATAAACGGAAGTTGTTATATTTCCACTTAATATTATGATTAAAATGAATCAATAACCGCTATACTATATCGTAAAAAAAGGATTAAAGATTGAAACTGTCAAAATTCAAAGCGCCGAACACTTACTTCCTGATTTTCTCGATAATTATAATTACCGCTGTCTTAACCTGGATCATTCCCAGCGGCGAATACAATCGAAGCGCCATGAATGGTCGTGAAGTCGTAGTAGCCGGTTCTTTCCATTCCGTTGAAAGCAACCCCCAGGGAATTGGCGCAATCCTGATGGCGCCTATACGAGGGTTCACTAATAAGAGCGCCGCGCTGATTGTCGGCTTTATCCTAATCGTCGGCGGTGTGTTTGCGATTTTAGCAAAAACCAGGGCAATCGACGCCGCCATTATGGCTATAGCCAAAGCCCATGATAAATCTCCAATCATCGAAATGCTTTATATACCGATTTTTATGGTAATATTTTCGCTGGGCGGCGGCAGTTTCGGGATGGGCGAAGAGGTCATTCCATTTATTCTGATCTTTGTTCCTCTGACTCTCGCCCTTGGATATGACTCTATTGTTGGCGTTGCTATCCCCTTTGTCGGCGCCGGGGCGGGATTCGCCGGTGCGTTTCTAAACCCGTTCACCATTGGAATTGCTCAGCAAATTGCCGATCTGCCACTTTTTTCGGGAATAGGATACCGCTTGATCAGTTGGGTCATCTGTACGGCAGTCGCCATTGCCTTTGTGATGATATACGCGGCAAAGATAAAAAAGCGCCCTGAAAAGAGCCTGACATTCGATATGGATGAAGAAAAACGAAAAAACCTCCATATCGGTGATTTAGAAAATTTCAAAGGCGTTTCAAAAGGTCACAAACTGGCGCTCTATACATTTGCATTGGGAATGGTGGGAATGGTAATCGGTGTTCTTAAATATCAGTGGTATATAGAAGAGATATGCGCCGTTTTTTTTCTGACCGGCATTTTAGTCGGAATTGTCGGCAGATTATCGATGAAAGAATTTACCGACGCTTTTGTATCCGGAGCCCGGGATATGGTCGGTACTGCATTAATTATTGTTCTTGCCCGTGGTATTTTGATTATAGCTGAAGATGGTAGAATTATCGATACGATGCTTTTCGGATTAGCTAACTCTATCAAAAATCTCCATCCTATTATTTCATCCCAGGCAATGTTTATAATTCATTCAATCATTAATTTTTTCGTACCATCCGGCAGCGCCAAAGCCGCTCTTACAATGCCAATTATGATTCCGCTGGCTGATATTGTTGGCGTCACACGCCAGACAGCCGTGTTAGCCTTTCAGTTTGGTGATGGTTTCAGTAATATGATCGTGCCTACTTCCGCCATCACAATGGGCGTCTTAACTCTGTCGGGAATATCCTGGGAGAAGTGGGCGAGATGGATCATTCCGCTGGAAATTATCTTTTTAATCGTCGGCTTTATCCTGCTGATCCCACCGTTTATTATGGGGTGGTAACACATGAAATACTGCGACCTGCATTGTGAATTTGCCGAGTTTCCTGAGAAGTTGTCCGACGGTTCCCTCTCCTGCCGGACCTTTATCGGACTCTACTGCAAGAAACTGAGGCGTATCGTTCCCAAGAACGGCAGATGTATTGTTGAGCTGGAAAGTGATCCTGTAAAAGATCAAGATGTCAGCGCCCGTCACCCCGAACACTTATAAATAGAAACTTGACTTAAGGCGATAGTCTTGAGTTAAGTTAAGTTGACTTATTTCTATGAGTTAGAAACCTTAAGTCAAGTCAGCTAAAGCAAACTTAACTCAAGGTTTTATAGTTTATGGACAGACTCTATATAAATTCATGTTCCGTTATTTTTTTGCAAGCTCATATCGAATTATCGTGCAATATTTTTTCTGATTACCTTTAAAGAACATTCCGGGACCTTTCATCCCATCCCTAAATCCCCGCAAGGGGATTAACATGAATAACATCCGGTAAAACCGGTTGACATAAATAACTTAAAATTTCACTGTGAATCCTGTCTATCTGATTGAATTCTGTGAATTAAAAATTTATTTTTAAAACCCTTTCCTTTTCGATTTTAAAACACTTAAATTTCTAAAGTTTTTAATGAATTGTAGAGGGAATATGCGCATCGGAATCAGACGTGAAGACAAAAACCAATGGGAAGCCCGCGTTCCGTTAATACCGGATCATATTCGGGATCTACGAGATCGTTTCGCTGTTGAATTTTTTATTCAACCATCGACAATCAGAGCATTTTCGGATGAGGAATTCAAGAACGCAGGCGCTGTGGTACAGGAAGACTTATCAAATTGCGATATTATGCTCGCCGTTAAAGAAATACCTGTTGAGTTTTTTCTCCCTGATAAAAAATATGTATTCTTCTCACACACGATCAAAGGTCAATCCTACAACATGCCTTTACTCAAGCGTATGGTTGATCTTAATACCACGCTTATCGATTATGAAAAAATTGTCGATGATCGGGGCAGACGGCTGGTTTTCTTCGGCAGATTTGCCGGCATTGCCGGAATGATCGATTCTTTCCGGGCATTAAGCAGCCGTTTAAGCAACGAAGGTCATCATACAATTTTCAGTAACTTAAAACAGGCAATGAACTATCCCAGCCTCGAAGCGGTAAAAGATGCATACAGGGAACAGGGAAAACAGTTGACTGCCGAAGGTCTTCCGGAAACGCTGAGTCCAATGATTTTCGGGTTCGCCGGGTATGGAAATGTTTCCAAAGGGGCGCAGGAAATGTTCGATCTGTTTCCCTTTATTGAACTCAAACCGGAAGAACTTGAATCATTCTATAAAGAAAAAAAATATTCCCGTCATCATCTGTATAAAGTTGTTTTCAAAGAAGAGCATCTGGTTCAGCCTAAAGATCCGAATTCTAAATTTGATCTTCAGGATTATTATCATCATCCTGAAAAATATGAATCAAAATTCGAACAATATTTGCCCTATTTATCGGTTCTGATCAATGCAATTTACTGGGATACAATATATCCAAAACTGGTCACCCGTAAATATCTGAAAGAGCGCTACGAATCCGGGACTGGTCTTCCTCTTAAAGTCATCGGCGACATTACCTGTGATATCGATGGTTCTATTGAATGTAATCTTACCGAAACCGATTCAGGAAAACCGGTTTATGTTTATGATCCAATTAAAGAGGATATTAAGTACGGTACTGAAGGAAATGGACCGGTTGTTCTGGCGGTTGACAATTTGCCCTGTGAACTCCCAAAGGAATCCTCAGCTGTTTTCAGCACCGTGTTAAAGGATTTTATCCCCGAGTTAGTGAAAACCGATTTTACAAAAGATTTTGAAGCGGCTAATCTGCCACCGGAACTGAAAAGAGCGACGATTTTATATAAAGGCGAGTTTACTCCAGATTACAACTATATGCGGGATTTTATAAAGAACCCGGGCAAGCCCCCAAAGGGACAGGCTCCGAAGGGGCAGGCAGAACCAAAAAGTAATTAATGGCTCTTCTGAGAATTGAGTGGGTAAGTTAATGTCCAATATCCGACCCAATAAAAAATAGAAGGAACCTAATTAATGATCAATAAGAGAAACAGGATTAGCGCTATACACAGAAAAGCGATACCGGTCTGTTTTAATAAACTTGATAATGATACAATTTTTCTTCATAAAAATAGAAATGAACTTTTAAAAACTCAGGGAGAGAGAGTATGAAAAATGTGTTGGTTTTGGGAGCAGGACTGGTTTCACGACCACTGGTCAGGTATCTGTTAGACGTTCCAGAATTTCACGTAAAAGTTGCCAGTAGAACTGTCAGCAAAGCGGTAAAGTTAATCGACGGACATCCGCGTGGCGAAGCACGGGCGCTGAATGTCAAAGACGACGCCCAGCTGGAAGAACTGGTAAAAGAGTGCGATCTGGCGATCAGTTTGTTGCCTTATGTCTATCACGTCAAGGTTGCCGAACTGTGCATCAAGTACCAGAAAAACATGGTAACGACCTCTTACATCAGCGATGCGATGAAAGCGCTGGATCAGAGAGCCAAGGACGCCGGTATTATTATTCTGAATGAGATCGGTGTTGATCCCGGCATTGACCACATGTCCGCAATGCGCATAATTCACGCGGTGGCAAACAGCAGCGGCAAAGTCGTAAGTTTTCGCTCATATTGCGGTGGATTACCGGCGCCGGAAGCCAATGACAATCCCTACGGATACAAATTCAGCTGGAGTCCCCGCGGCGTATTAATGGCTGGTTGCAATGACGCCAAGTATATGAAAGAGGGAAAAATCGTTGAGATCGATGGTAAAGACCTTTTCAGAAATCACTGGCCTCTTCACATCGAAGGCGAACCGGAATTTGAAACCTATCCCAACCGCAATTCTATTCCCTATATTGAGACCTACGGATTAAAAGATGTTAAAACCATGTTTCGCGGCACTATCCGCAACACCGGTTGGTGTAAAACATTGATCTGTATCGTTCGTCTTGGCGTTCTCGATGAGACTGAACGCGACGATCTGAAAGGTTTTTCATACGACGATCTTACCCGTCGCCTCGTCAATGCAGAGAAAGATATCAGCACCCGTGAAGCCACAAGAAAATTCCTCGGCGAGGATTCTTCCGAAGAAGTTCTCGATCACCTAAAATGGCTGGGACTTTTCAGCAGTGATCCGTTGCCGGAAGAAAATACATATATAGATGTTATGACAGCGCGCTTCCTGGAAAAAATGCCCTATAAAGAGGGCGAACGCGACATGATCGTGCTCTATCATGACTTTCTGGCGGAGTGGGCCGACAAGAAAAAACGCATCACTTCAACACTCGTTGATTACGGTATTCCCCATGGTGATTCCTCTATGGCAAGAACCGTCAGTCTGCCGGCGGCAATTGCGACCCGTTTAATTCTTCAGGGCAAGATTAATGTCACCGGCGTTCATGCTCCGGTGCTCCCGGAAATCTACAATCCCGTTCTCGATGAACTGGAAACCATGAATATCGTCTGCAAAGAAAGGGAATATCCGGTATAGAGTTTTAAACAAACCAATTTTAGCGAAGCCAAATCAGGGCTTTCTTAAAATATCGTGAGTACCGATTCTTCTGAGAATATAAGTATCATTTTCAATTTGAAAGGTAAAACGATAACCTTTGGTTATTCTTCCTTCCCAGATGTTGCGAGGATCGGACATCTTCTTGATTCGTAAAGAAGGATGGTGATGATTTTGCACCAATAATCTTAACTGTTTTTCCACCCGTCTTTTAATTTCTTCGGGTAATTTCTGAAAATCATCTTTGAAACTGTCTAATCGCCTTATAAACATAGAGGGGGATATTTAGGAGTTGATATCTTTGATTAAATCCTCAACATTATCAAAATCTTTATAACGTCCTTCATCTAAATCTCTATCTGCCCCAGCCTCCTTTTCCTGCCATTCTCTTGAGTAAAAGTATTCCTGATCTGAATCTATAATTTTAACAGGTTTTATTACTATTTTTCTTCCTTCCTCATCAATCGTTATGTAATCCCCTACAGAAATTTTGTATTTCTTCCGAATTTGGTTCGGTAGGGTAATCTGGAAATTCTTTTTGACCCTCGTTAGTGTCATCTTTTTCTCCCATATTTAAGATTTAAGAATTTCAAATTTTCTGAAAGTTAAAATATTTTAATCTTTAAAACAATTACTTTGAAAAAAACGTCACACAACAACAAATGCCCATGTTGAGCAATTTGATCAAACTAATTTTAGCGAAGCCAAATTAGTTTTAGTTCCTATTGTAATATCTTGTTCAGTTATTTCGTGAGATTACTCAGGATGGAAACGAGCATATAATTCGTAGCCTTGCGAAGGTTTAGATCATTCGCAAGGTTAAACAGACCGGTGTAGTCTGGGCTTAAAATTATTTTGATGTACGATATACGTCTTTTCGATGACTCACTTTCAAGACTAATATAATCAGTTCATCATCCTGTATTTCATAGATTATCCGATAAATACCAACTCTAATTCTATATAGCCTTTCAAATCTTCTTAACTTTTTGCAATTATAAGGACGTGGTTTTTTAACTATATTAGAGATTGCCTCGAAAAGTTTCTCACGATCTCCTTCTGGTAGTTTCTTACCAGCTTTAACAACAGAAGGCTTAATGATTACTTTATACACGTAATATTATAGATCCCATTCTGATTTGAGCTCTTCTAAACTAAATCCGCCCGCCTCTTTCAGCGCTTTTTGAGCATCTCTGCTATCCTCAAAATCTTCCAGATATTCTGTGATTAATTCATTGACAATTCTATTCACGGATTTGTTATTAATTGTTGCGATGATTTTTAAAAATTTTAATTTGTTTTCCTGTATCCTTAATGTAGTTGTTGTCATTTTTCACTCCTTATTTTTCACATCATAATATTATGATGTTATGGAATCACATTCAAGTAAAAATTCTCATTAAATTTATTACACGACCTAAATATAGAAATTGGATATACTTTTATAGTTTTTTGTCATTTCCATGATATATTCTGTCATCTCTTTAATAATAAAACATTTACTCAATTATAGCAAATATTTTATAAACACAAACCCGTCTGTTTTACAAACAGCAAAATAACTTGTATAAATTTATAGATTATTTTACATATTTTCCCTATTATTAGAGCGTTAAACATTGAGAGAAAAATGGAACGAAAATTTATCAAAGATTTTCAGGAAAATATGCCCGTATCCGGGTTCTTTGCCGTGTTTTCCAAAGACCTGCGCAAGACAAAAGCCGATAAAGAATATCTCGATCTGACGTTGATGGATAAAACCGGATCAATCAATGCCAAGATATGGGATAAGGTTGGTGAGTTTTCCAACAAATTCGAAAAAGGCGATCCCGTCGCTGTTAAAGCTTATGTCACGTCATATAATAATGAACTGCAATTGAAGATCGATTCCATCCGCCGGGTAATTCCGGATCAGGATAAAGACTTCGGATTTAATTATGCCGACCTGATTCCCACAACTGAAAAAGATATTGAGAAGATGTGGGACGAAATTCAAAGCGCAATTCAATCGATAGAAAACCAGAATATCAAGCGTATTGTCCTGGATATTTACGGCGAACACGAAGAAACAATTAAAACCCACCCCGCTTCCATGATCTTACATCATGCCGTTCGAGGCGGTCTGCTGGAACATACTCACTCAATGCTTAACATTGCCGATGGAATTTGTAAGAATTATTCCGAACTGGATCGCGATCTCGTTATCAGTGGGATTTTACTGCACGATATTGGAAAACTGGTCGAGCTGGAACCCGGTCTGGCAACGACTTATACCGATAGCGGCAATTTTATCGGTCATATCGTGCTTGGCAGAGATATTTTATTAAAGGCTATATCAAAAATCGATGATTTCCCGGAACTCCTCAAACTGAAAATGGAACATATGATCCTCTCGCACCAGGGAAAACTGGAGTGGCAATCGCCGAAAGAGCCGATGTTTCTCGAAGCGTTGGTGGTTTATTATATAGACGAAATCGACACGCGGATCAACCAGATGAAACGGGAAATCGAATCGGATAAAACCGAAGGCGATTGGACGTCAAAAAAGAATTACTTTCACCGACCACTTTATAAAGGTGAGGAGTAATTCGTCTTCTGCGACTGTGCACCGCAACAAAGGGAATAAGGAAAATAGTGGGAATATGGAAATAAGGGAAATATGGGAGATATTGATGAGATTTCTAATATATCATAAACCGGATAAAATCTTATAACCCTTGTATCCCTATACCTTTGTCGTGGCTTTTATATCATCTCGACATAATATTAGGTACAGCGCTAAAATTTCGGGGCAACTTCAGACAATACTCAATACTTAATCTGAATAATTCATAGATAGATGAATTGGAAGATTAATCCCGACGAAGTGTAATAATTCTCAAACAAAATTAAATTTATTTTTAACAAATTAACTATTTTAATTATTATCAAGTAGTTATACTGAATACAAAACATATTTGTGAATTATCGGGATCAAACCTTTTATTCGTTATTTCATCTAAATTTAGTAAAATAGCGCTGGAAATATTTTAAAGCCGGAACCTGTTATATGATACATCAAAAGACTCGCCAAATTGCTTTTAGCGGAATATTCATCGCCCTCATTCTGGGCGTCGGATATGCCCTTGCATTCGTTCCCAACGTTGAACTGATTACCGCCATGATTTTTTTATCAGGAGTATTAATGGGTATTAAACGGGGCATGATCATCGGCATAACCGGTGAATTTTTATTTTCAGCGCTGAATCCGATGGGATCGGGCCTGCTCTTCCCTCCCATGCTAATTGCCCAGCTAATTGCAATGGCGTTAGTCAGCCTTTGCGGCGGATTGCTGCGCCGGTATATTTTGAACTGGAAGCTATCCTTTCTGAATGTACTTATTATAGGTGTCATCGGGTTTGTTTTGACCCTGTTCTATGATATACTCGTATCCTCGGCGTTTCCACTTTCGGCAGGATTCACAATGGAGGTAGTCATTGCGACAATCATTGCCGGACTGGCGTTCAGTATCGTTCATCTTGTCGGTAATACTCTTGGATTTATCCTGCTCGTTCCCGTTGCCGCCCAACAAGTTTACCGCGCCATACCATTTTTCCAGGAATTCAAGCCTGTTACATTAAACAATCAAGATTGATCATGTTGCATCGAATTTTCATTATACTATCATTATTTATTGGCGTCTGTATATCATTCGCCGATGAACCCGACTCAAATTCGTATCGGTATATCAACATTGTTGAACAATTACAAGACGAGAGCAGCCTTATAATTTCACCCGTTGAAGAGTGGGGTTTGCAGGGAAACTTATCCAATTACGGATTACCCGGATATGGAATTTCAATAACATACAACGGATTCCCGCTCGGCGATCCGCTCTATGGAATGATCCCCTTTTCATGGATGAACAACCGTCTGCAGAAAGTTAATATCTCTTCATCATTAAATAGTATTTCATTGACGCCGGTTTTTGCCGATTCCGGAATGAATCTATCCCGGTTTGACTACTATCGCGGAGATTACGGATTTCTCAATTTCGGTCTCATGGTGTCCGGCAATATCTCTGAAAATATATCCTGGCGATTCACGGGAGAAAATCTCGCTTACGACGGCGGCTACGGGTTATTTGGGCCGGACATCTTTAAACTTAGAGAAAGTATAACCCAAAATTATTTCCTTGACGTAAGAAAGTATACCGATACATGGCTGATCGATCTTGGAACCAGTTATCAAAAATTCACGCCCGGATTGAGCAACAAAACGATTCTCGGAACAACAAATAACGAAACATACCTGAACTGGACACATGCCGGCAGGTTGAAAGAATATCGTACAAATTTCTATGTAACCGGTACACGATCAGATTCATCGGGATTGGTTAAGGCAGGCGTACAGATGACCAATTATCTATATCATGTTTCACACGATTCGTCGTTGTATAAATTTACGGCTGAAGGCTATCAACTTTCCGGCGTCTTTAAAAAGGAGATTCATCGATCTTCGAGTAAACTGACACTTTCGGCGACGCCAATTGCTGAAAATATTTATCTGAGACATGGCGCTCATAAAAACCGAATTCTTTTCAAACAGCACATCGACTATACAAGACAACGAAACCGCATGAATTATTCAATAACAATCGGCTCGGTGAATCTTAATCCAACCGCAGGAATTTCAGGCACACTGCCGCTGTCAGATCGGTTTAATATCGGAATCCTGTCCAAACTCGATTATACGGCGTACCCGTTGAGTTTTTATACAGATATTGGAGGTCTTTCTTCGAATAAACCTGAGAACGACGGTTTCTCATCATTCCAGCAGTCGCTGAATCTGCGATACGATCATGGAGCAAGTTATTTGAATTCTCAGATAAACCATACTTATGCCCACTTAATTATCCCACACAAAAATGCAATCACCGATACGAGTTTTACATTCAACAAAAAGACTATCAATTCAGCCTATCTTACAGAAGAACTCAGACTCCAATTCCCCTGGAAAATGCACATTAAAGGGCGAGCGATCTTGTCGCCTTCGACGGAAGACGGATCTCCGGTTTCCGTTCAGGGCTGGTCACGTTTATACCAGGAAATTTTCCTGTTTCATCGGAACCTGCATCTCTACCTTACCGGTGATATTTTCTACCAGACAAGTCCAAATTCAGTCATCTGGTTCGAGCAGCTGCGCACAAATGCCACCAGCAATCAATCGTACTACACCAATGAACGACTGACCGCCAGCGCAACCATCGGTGCTTATATTTCAGATTTTCACATCTTTTATACGATTTACAATGCGGAAGGGCGGATCTTCTCATCATTCCCCGGAATGCCTACCAGAAACCGCCTGAAGATTTTTGGTGTTGATTGGACCTTCATTAATTAATATATTCAACTTTAACACAGCGGGGGCAAATATGAAAATTCCACAGTTATCATTCATCTGTCTCATATTTTTAACATCATTTGGTCTCCTTGCGAATTCAGCCACTTCCAACGACCAAACCATCTATTTGAAAAGCGGGGAAAAATTAACGGGAAAAATAATTATAACCGACGCCCAGACCGGTGAAATTTCTATCCAAACCAAATACGGAGTACTCATCGTTCATAAAGACGATATTCTGGAAGAAATCGTGTCAATAGAGCTCAAATCCGGTGACAAACTAAAAGGCAAAATACTAACAAAAACCGGAACGACTACCGACTTGATGACTGACTACGGTGTACTGAACATCGCAAATTCGGATATTGCTAAAATCGAATACGGATTGAAAGGTAAATCCGACAAAATATCTGAAATAAAGGAAAAATTCGCTCTGGGAAGGGAACGCCAGATTGATGTCTTTTACGATCCCACCGGTTATACGCTTGATAAAGGCGTGCTGTATATCAGCGGTCTGTCGTGGGGATTTGGATTCACTGACCGGTTCCAGGTAACCTCAAAATGGTCGGGATATATACTGGGAAATTTTAACATCCGCCCAAAACTTCAACTGTTTCGCTTTGGAACACTGGAACGGGAACATGTCTTTTCGATAGGCGGTCATTACCACACTCGCAACAATCCCGATAAATTTGAATGGATCGAAAAAACCTATCAATTCGATAAAGGTTATTACAAATATACCGATCCAAACCGGGAATGGATAACATCTAATGACTCAATTCCGATCTTTTATGGTGCTTATCATAAAATCGGTAGTGAGATCAATATCGATGAGGTCAATCAGCGGTATGATACAGGATATAATGAATTTTTGAATGACGGAGTAGATGTCGATTTACCGGACCCGCAAGAATTCTACGAAGTATTCGCAGCATACACATTCTCAAAAGCACGAAGTGGTAACTCCGGCAGGATTTCCCATACCTTTGGCGCTATTGTCGGTAAACATCCCAATAAAAAAGATTTGATGTATAAAGCCTATTATGCCGGCGCCGTCGATATTC
>JAGLWX010000119.1 GCA_023133185.1 Fidelibacterota bacterium | reverse complement strand
ACTGGAGAATGTTATTGAAAGGGCGGTCGTCTTTTGTCACGATACTATAATCAAACCAAAGCACCTTCCGGAACAATTTAAAGGAAGTGAAATTTCATCCGGAATAACCTTGAAATTGCCTTCTAAATCTCTTGAAATCGCTGAAAGAACCTTAATTAAAAATGTTATAGACGAGACTGATGGCAATATAAAAAAGGCGGCGGATATTTTGGGCGTTAGCAGAACTACGCTCTATAGCAAGATGGAAAAATTAGGGTTAAAAAAATCCAAAAACGGTGAAAAGCCGGCCTAAGCGAGATTGGTTATTTCTCCGGGTGTGTCGGATATTGGACACTTTTGATATAATCTTCTAAGTGTATTAATAATATTAACTTAAACAGCCAAAAGCAACATTTGCCTTTCTGGTGGTGTCGGATATTGAACACATCTCAATAGGTGATTATCATTATTATATAAAAATTTACTTTTAAAAAGAATTCCTAAAGCATTGTAGTAATAGCATTTACGAAGTGATCTGTCCTGCTTTTTTGATAGATGGCATGTTATTTGTCGTTATTACTGGCAGAAAGGCTAAAACAATGAACATACTCTTAGTAGATAAAGAAAACAGCATTCAGAAATTACTGGGAGAAATTGCTTCCAAATGGAGATGCAACATTATAGCGGTTACCACAACCCCCGATGCGATAAAGGCTATACATAATGGAGTATGTGATATAATCATCGCGGATCATGATATTCTCAATACCATTGAAAAAGAGACCGGCGAGAAAATCAAGGATGTGGTTGCCGGAACTCCAACTGTTGTAGTGAGAAGCAAAGGCTGGAAGATATGCTAAGGACAGAAAAAATATTAGAGCTAAATAAACGTTTTAGAGAATAAACAAACATTGAAAGCTCATACGGAATTGTCCGGTAAAATCTTAAAGTTAAAGCATGGCAGCGGGTATTCTACGGTTTATGCTCCCCTATCAGGGATGTTGGTCGATGACTGTGAATTTGCCAAACGAGGCCGGAAAATTGCCGAAGTCGGCTGTACCGGGCGCAGTACGGGATATCATCTACATTATAAAGTTCAGCAATACAATTGGAGATTTTTATGAGATACATACGTTGGGGAGATAAATGTCCCTTTTGCGGCAATACTTCTCGAAAACGGTTACATAAGAAAGGCTTTTATCCCATTGTCAAACGCTACGCCTGTAAATGGTGTTCTCTGGCATATTCATCAGTGTTGAGATGGTTTACGGTAGGAGTAAGGTAAGAAGGTGTTAAATAACAATTGATAAATGATTAAAAATTTCACTTCTCAATTCGGACACTTTGGAATAATTTCAAAAGGTGAAAACAGAACCCCGCAAGGGATGTCTGATGACACAATCTCAAACTGTCCGAATAATTCCGAAACAGGTGTCCGGTTTAACCGGAATTAGCAGACGTGGACCAAAAAGGATTAAAAGTTAAGAGATAACACAGCGCTATACTTCGGATACAAAAGCCCGATCCCTAAAATCGGGCTTTTTCTTTTACTGTTTCAATAGTCATTTTTCGGTATTTGATATTTTCCAGCCGTAGGTTCGACAGTCCTTGACTTAAGGCGGCGTCATGTGTATTTATTGAATAAGCGTGAGTGTTTGAGACAACTTGAGTTAAGGGCGATAGCGATCCGACTTAACTCAAGCCTGCCGGCAAAGTTTGGAGATCGGTTTATGTTCTTTGATTTGGCAGTCTTAAGTCAAGTCTCGGGATCAATCTTATTGTTGATTGGCTATATTCCTTATGGAATGTCGCCAATATTTGTCATCAGATGCCGGATATGGATTTATACACAAAACAGTTGCACTCTTTCATAATAAATGATAAAATCACTTCAAGCGGTAAATCTTCGACTGGGGGCAGTGTAAAAATATAGTACCGCAGTCAAATTCTGAGAAATCTTGAAAGGACTGACGGTATGAGAGCATTGAGGAAGGAAATCGGTTCGGTTGTAGGAGTCAACTATCAATAATTAGCCATGATTAGCACTAAAATTTATCTGTTTAGTCAGGATAGCAAAGATAACTCTCAACAGTTTATTCCAGGTAGTGATGACAGCCTTTCGATAGATTCATACCTTCCTCTCTTTTTTTGAGGTAGTAGTCCTTAAAAACGCCATCATGTCTAATAATAGAACAGGCAATGAGATAGCCAATCCTTCTCGGTCCACTAACTCCCCTTTTGGATATTTTTTATGTGATTTGAAGAATACTGTTTCAGCATATTTCAAAAAATTTATTTAGCGAGATAATTATGCCAAAAAAACAATTATTGTACAAAAGGGATGACAAACCACCTTTCCTGCTGAATTTATTTCTTGGTCTGCAGCATGCCGTCCTCATTATACCCGGCTCGGTGATTGCCCCCTTGATCGTTGCCAATATCATCGGCACACCTGACGAACAGAAACACATGCTGGTGTTCGTAACCATGCTCATCACAGGGATTGCATCATACGTTCAGATCAGGAAATATGGCAAGATCGGCTCTGGCTATTTGCTTTTTCTGGGAACTTCCGCAGCCTATCTCGGAGCTGCGATTCCCGCTGGTTTCATGGGCGGTTTTGCTCTGATCGCCTCGATGACAATTCTTACCGCTCCCCTGGAAGTTTTGCTTTCCTACTTTCTGTGGTATGTACGAAAAGTTGTGACAACCAACCTGGGAGGTATTGTCATCGTCCTCATCGCCATCAGCGTGATCCCGGTGATGATGGATTTATGGACGGGTATCGCAGGATCTGAAAATTACTGCTCTTCCGAGAATTTAGCAGCGGGATTGATCACCATTACTTTCACTTTGCTTTTTGCTATTTTTGGAACGAAATATCTTCGCCTTTGGAGTCCGATTATTGGAATTATCGCCGGTTTGATCACCAGCGCCATTCTGGGTATAACTGATTTCTCATCCTTAAGCCAATATCCGTTGATCGGGGTTCCTCAGAGCAAATGGATAGTGCCGGATTTCAATTTATCCCTCAAACACCTCCCTCTCTTTATTTCCTTTCTTTTCGCCACTTTTGCCAGTACTGTCGAAAGCATCGGAGATGCTATTATCATTCAGGATACATCCGATCCGAATTTCCGAAAAGTGGATTATGAAGCCGTGCGGGGCTGCCTGTATGCAGACGGTGTGGGAAATGCTTTGGCGGGACTAAGCGGAACAATGCCAAACACAACATATTCCGGCAATATAGCCGTTGTAGGATTGACGGGAGTTGCTTCCAGGTCGGTTGGTTATGTCGCTTCGATTTCAATGGTTATATTCGCATTTTTTCCCAAAGTCGTTTATAGTTTAACCCTGATCCCCGGTCCGGTTCTGGCTGCTTCCACTCTCATCTTTATGGGATTGCTCTTTGCCAGCGGCATCAAATTAATTGCTGAAAACGGTATTGATTACGACTCCGGCATTATTATCGGTGTGTCTCTTACTGTCGGGATAATCTCCACTTTCAAATTGTTCTTTCCCGCCCTGATCCACGATTCGCTGAAACCATTCGTGGAAAACGGCGTAGCAACCGGTGGCATCACAGCTTTGATTTTGAGTATCATCATGAGACTACGGCCCGTGAAGAGCAAATCCATCCGGTTGGCAAATGATCTGGACGAATTATTTAAGCTGCGGCGCTTTATCGATGATCTGCAAACGCTTTTCCAGCTTGATTCAAAACGACTTTTCAATCTGCAACTGGTTTGCGAAGAGCTTTTTGCCTACCTGCATGATAATGAAACCAAAGCTCAAATCACATTTAGTTACAAATTGACCGATGACAGCATCCTGGTGGAAGTCACAGACCGCTCAACTATCATCGATATCGACGACATCGACGCCGAACAGATAATCGAAAGCAAACCGGAAGAACTGGGACTGCTGCTGCTTAACAAGATCGCCCGAAACGTGAGGCATATCCGCATCGGAGAGCATAACTCGATTATATTTGAGATATGAAAAGATTTCAGAATTTTTATCAAGATCAGGAATGCAGTAATTGATAATTTCACCGATAATGAATTGAAAACAGACAATGGTGCACTGTGAGAAAATTAATGGAAAATGAAATCAAATATCCCCGTCCATGTTCAAATCGAGGCATTCTGCCATATGAATATATTCGTACCCTGATTTACCATTTTATTGACGGGGGACGATATTTAGAAAACATCTGTATTTTACTAAAAAGGAGCCTCTTTTTTAACTTTTTTCTGCTCACAACTGCACACTATATCAGTAACTTAATCGAAGATTCCCTATGGGATAAGAATTATCACACTAAAAATCGTGGGGCGGCCAACGTTTTCGATAAAAGGGTGTGTTTTTATCAAAGTTGTGCAAAATACCAGAAACGCTGGAATTGTATATGGAAAAATCCTTTTGAGAATGAGAATAATACCTTATATTTTTTAGTGAATTAAGGGAGTAAGAATGTCTCTCAAATTGAAACAAAATCCAATTATTCTATTTATTTGGTTTTGTTGTTTTTTTCTTCTGAATGTCAAGAGTTCAGCCGGTGATAAACCAGTAACGCTTGTTCTTCAGTGGGTGCCTCAAGCGCAGTTCGCAGGCTATTATGTGGCTCAGAATCTTGGTATTTATGATAAACACGGAATCGATTTAACGATAATTCCCGGCGGACCAAATATTTCGGTTATAGATTGTATCAAATCCGGGAAAGCGGACTTCGGCACATTTTTTCTCCTTAATGCCACAAAACGTGTTGCCCAGGGAATTCCTCTTGTAAATATTGCCCAGATATCCCGTCGTTCTGCTCTGATATTAGTGGCGAAGAAATCCAGCGGAATTTATCGTCCGGAAGATATGAATGAAAAAAAAATCGGAATCTACAAAGAGGACTTCTCTGATATACCAATGGCTTTTATTAGCGCCAATCAATTGAATGTTACTATCGTACCGATCGCAACCGGGATCAACATTTTTCTTCACGGTGGGACGGATGTTACGAACGTGATGTGGTACAACGAGTATCATACTATTCTGAATTGTGGTTATAATGCCGATGAACTGTCAACTTTTTATATGTCCGATTACGGATTCAATGTGCCCGAAGATGGTATCTATTGTTTACGGTCAATATATGATGCCCATCCCGAAGTCTGTGAGCGATTTGTTGAAGCAACAATGGAAGGCTGGCTGTATGCCTTTCAACACCCCTCTGAGGCTCTGGATATGATAATAAAAGAGATGAAAGCAGTGCATATTCCGGCAAATCTGGCTCATCAGCAGTGGATGCTGGCGCGTATGCAGGATATTATTTTACCTGATGGCGGCTATGAATTCAGTACGTTTCTGTCTGAAGAAACCTATGAAATGACTGGTCAGATACTGCTGAAAAACGCCTCAATCGGGAAATTACCGGCTTATGATCAGTTTTATATACCTGTAGGAAAGTATGCTGAAAAATAGGTCTTTACGATTCAAATTAAGTGCATTTATCTTGACCGGAACAATTCTGGTGGCAGCTGTTCTTTTTTCCTATTACTATTCCGTTTCCAGACGATTGATTCTGGAAAGCGCCCGGAAGAACGCTCGTCACCTGACAATGGAAACAGTTAAT
>JAGLWX010000118.1 GCA_023133185.1 Fidelibacterota bacterium | reverse complement strand
GCTCCTCGGAAGATTCCAATCATAACCCATCGGCTGTCGGTCCGGGACGAACAATAAGGATAGGAACTTATATTGATTGGTAGAAATATAGAAAAATGCAATAAGAACCGGGATTTAGAGAGAATATTATCTGTCCTTTCAAACTTCATTTTTTGCTTTATTGCGACCATAATTCTTGGTTCTACATTAATTGGAGATGACGGCAATAGCCAGAATGAGCAAAATAGCCGTCCACTCTATAAAACAGCCGGATTCAGCGAAAAAGCAGTCGGTGTAATGGATAAGGGGCAATTACAGAATAACACGAGCAATTTTGGCGATCTGGCGAGTTTTCATGTCTGGTTTACCAACGCTGTTCATTGGCCCCGCACTGCTGAGAGTAATCGCCAGTATGCTTTTGGCTTAGGGCTTGTTGTAGCTATTAATGACACTAACGTTATCGAAACCGTAACACAGTCCAGAACAAAAGTTCAGGACTGGCTTCCGCCGGATGATGCCGCCGGCAGGCACTATTCGGGAGAGGTAACTGCTGTTTCCGATGAAACGCCTTTTATGGCGTCAAGCGATTTCCGGGAAACCTGGCCTTATGGCTATTATGATGAAAACTGGAACTGGATCAGCACATCCGAACGGGTCTGGCCCGGCTATTTCCGGATAGATGTAAACCACCCCGATTTTCCGGATACACTAATTGAACGGGAAGGTGAATTTACTTCCGACAGAGATATATATTGCATATATAATGATAACTATAATTCCCGTGGAAGGGTAGGAATTGAAGTTGAACAAACCGGCTATAGCTACGGCAGACCCTATGCTGAGGACTTTATCTTCTGGGACATGAAAATTCACAATACCGGTGGTAGTGACCTGGAAGATATTTATATAGGATTTTATGCTAAATTCCGACCTGATTATGATAACCATGATTATATAAATTTTATTGATACGGACAATGATGGAAAAAAAGACCTGGTTTACATATATGATATAGATAATGAAGCCAGTACATCGTGGTCTGATTCCGATGATCCTTTAGGAATAGTCGGGCTTCGTGTTTTTGATACTCCCAATCAGATGGGTATAACAAATTTTCACCATTTTGCCCGCGGCGTGTCACAAACAACAGATGAAGAGTTGTGGGCGCTCATGAGCAGCGATAAAAGCAGTCCTCATTTAACTAATCCGGATTACTACTTTCACGGTAATGATGTTAACATTGACTATACCGGAGTGGATTCACTTGCGGCATTCTATCCTCCATGGTCGGATATGGGAGGGAGTGATGAATTAGAGGGTGATGCTATAAATTACATAATATCTTCCGGACCTTTTACACTGAATGCAGATTCCATGGTCACAATTTCCATTGGGCTGATTATGGGAGATGCGGGAATCATCCCCTTCCAACCTGATACAAGCGATCTAATGAGTAACGTACGCATTGCAAACAGGATGTATAAATATCGTTTTCAGGGCTCCGGACCGCCTGAGCCGCCTGTTGTTAATGCTGTGGCAGGTGATAAAAGAGTGACTCTGTTCTGGGAATCGGAGCCATCGGAAAATAGTGTGGATGTGCTTAGCGGGAAAAAAGATTTTGAGGGATATAAAATCTTCCGAAGCACCGATCAGGGACATACCTGGGGTGATATTATTACGGATGTTTATGGCAACACCATAGGTTACAGACCGATAGCTATTTTCGACAAGGTCAATGATATCGAAGGTCGTGATCCCGCTTTTCCGCAACATCTCGGTTATAATACAGGTTTAACACATACTTATGTGGATTCAAACTTGATCAATGGTATTGAATACTGGTATTGTGTTACAGCATATGATTGCGGAAACCAGAATCCTGACAGTCTGGAGCAATCATATATGTATCCGCTTGGTTCTTCGACATTTGAATCTCACACCGTTTCAGTCGTTCCGGGAGTTTTACCCGGCAATATTACAGATGCTTCCGTACCTCAGGATAATCTTGAACCGACAGGTGGTATATGCGAGGGCGTTGTCCGGGTTAAAGTTATTGATCAGGGTGCCATAACCGGACACGAATATAAAATAACTTTTACCGACAATGCTGTTTATTCTGTTGAAGATGGCGATACTACATTCGGAATCGGATTTAATCTAATAAATATTACTGCAACGGATACTTTGCTTTTCAATCATACTCTATCCGATGAAACCGGGGATAATCTACCGGTTGTAGATGGATTTCGTTTAACTGTCCAAAATTCACAAATGGGTGTTAAATCGATGAGCTGGACAAAGGTTCTGAGTGATACCTGTACATTCGATTGGCGTTATCAGAGTAAGTATCCCGGCAGAATGGATGCGGCTCAGGAAAATGTTTCTACCACGGATGACTGGAGAATTATTGTAGATTTAAATGTAGGTTTAGATGCATACTGGTATGATTATTTTACTGGAGTTGTGCAAGATGAAAAACAACATTTGCCTATCCGTGTAAAAGTAATCACTGACCCGGTTAATCCTGTTGATGTTTCAGAGAATACTTTTCTATGTGAATTTGCTGTTGCGGCATCATGGGAGGATTACCGGAGATATTATTACAGCGCTTTAGGTTGGGATTTGGCGCCGGGAGGGCTCGGCTATTTAGCCGGAGGTCCCGGTTGGTACGAAAAGCATGTTGATATGCTTATCCTGGAAAAAATTGATGCGGATCCAAATTATCTGTATTTATTTACTAATAATAAGCCCGACTCCTCTTATAATAATGAAGGTGAACTGGAGATCATTGATTCAAAAGCTCCTTCTGATGGCGACGAATTTACCATACTAACCTATAAACCGTTCAAGCCGGGAATATATTATACTTTTAATACCGTTGCTCAGAAGGAAAAAGACAGAGCGGATATGGGCAATCCTCTGGATAATGTCAGAGTCGTTCCGGATCCTTATGTTGTTACCAACTCGTGGGAAACCAACGAATTCG
>JAGLWX010000117.1 GCA_023133185.1 Fidelibacterota bacterium | reverse complement strand
TTATGATTGGAATCTTCCGAGGAGCCTACCCCGTGCCAGCCGGGATCAAATGGTTTACCTGTTCGAGAAAAGACAAACAAAACATTCTGGTAATTTGTTAAATTCAATATCTCTAAAAAGCCAACTACATTCATCGACTTTACTGAAAAGGTTTTTTTAATTCGAAGATCAGCAGAAAAAGTCCATGGCTTTCGAGCAGAATTCATGTCAACCCGAATAGAAGGATCCACATAAGGCGTGTATGGCAGACCGCTTCCCGCATTTACAAGCAGGTTTGCGTTGATATTTGTAAATGGCTTTATGCCAAGAAAAGACACCTTGCTGTCACCGGGGGTTCTGTAATTTATATTAACGGAAATATCGTGACGCTGATCAAAGTCTAAAAAGAATTCCTGGTGAGGGATTTCCTGGTTTGTATATGCCGAGAAATATCCCCCTAACGGATTGGAATTATTGCCTTTCGCAACTGAGAGCGAATAATTGATCGAACCGGTTAAATATCCGATATGACTTTTGCTTATACTGATATCTATTCCTTTGACACTGGCATAGTCGGTATTAGAATAGACGATATATTGATTGGATAGGTAGCGCATCTGTACCGAAGATAATAAGTCTCTGATATCTTTTGACCAGGCGGTAAATTCCAAAACTATATTCTCTGAAAGGGCTTGCTTAATACCGGTTTCAAAGGAAACCGTCTTTTGAGCTTTTACCCGGGGATTCCCTACCAGAGGCATACTGTATGACAAGTCTTTGCTGGCGTTGTAAGTAATTGACCTAAAGTTCGGATTCTGGAAAAAGTGACCGTACGAGAAGTGAAAAACAGTGTTTTCCGTAACAGGATACGCAATCCCTATCCGGGGACTCCATTTAGACTTTGGTGGTACGTCAGTAACCGGAGCCTTTTCCCAAACATTATTTGTTGAATCCCACAAAACAAAACGCTGAATATTTTCCCACATAGCCGCATTTGGGTCGATATAATCATAACGCAAGCCAATATTAAAAATAATAAAGTCGTATTCTATTTTATCCTGAATATAAAATGAACCTTCGACCGGAGCAAATGTTGTATCATCTTTAAAATTCGTTCCGCCGGTCCAGGGCTGTTCTTCCGTATAAATATCAAGATTATGGCGCTGATAGGTAAATCCGGATTTCAGGAGATGTCGCTGATTTAGCTGATAGGTAATATCAAATTTTGCAGATGAAGTACGACTTTTATTATCTGTGTAACTCCCCTGATCTCCGCTAACATAAAAATATACGGATTCATCGGTAAGAGGTCGTTCATATTCGGAAGGTTTTTTATCCATCACCCCCACTTTAGTTGACACATTAACCTGGGAGAATGAGAAGGTATAGAAAAGCGGTCTGCTGATCGAATGATTTAAGGTGAAAGATATTCTGTCATTGACTCTAAATGAATGAGCCTGATGTTCAGATCTGTATTTCCATTTATGTGAATAATTCTGGTATAATTGGGCTGAACTATATAAATGGAGACCAAATTTCATTTTCGGCGTCATTTTATTTGTTAATTTGATCTGGCTATCCTGCCTGATATTAGCGCCATGAGGAAGAGGATTGCCAACCTTACTGTAAAACCATGATGCAAAATAGTAAGTATTTTTCAATGGTAATTTCCCACTTGAAGTAAAATTTACCGAGCCTTTAACCGGCAGATTATATAATGGCACCAAAGATTTCGGATAGAATCCGGATGGACTGTCTTTCATGTAATCGAAGAGATTTTCCTTCAGATCAATATAAGTATAATCAGTATCATTAACACTTTTAAAGGCGCCGACGGAGTGGTAGGAAGATTCATTGAGCTGGTCTGAAATATATTCCAATTTTCCACGAAATTTGTCACTGCCCTCTTTAGTTACGACATTTACTACAGCGGACATGGCTTCTCCGTACTCAGCATTGAAAGTACCGCTTATAATACTCATTTCCTGAATAGCGTTCTGATTTATAGACCCGGTAAAATCGCCTTGCATGGGATCTTTTACTATGATGCCATCAATCATGTATAAAATCTCATTCGTACGTCCGCCGCGAACATGGATTCCGCCTCCCTCATCGGTCGTAAATCCCGCCCTGGTCACCAGAACATCTTTGAAGTCCATCACAGGCATGTTGACTATTTCATCAGCTTGAATGATTACCACTTTAGAGGTCGCATCCTTTTGAATTAAGGGTCGTTTGGATATAACGATTACCTCTTCCCCGGATTCGAGTACGGTTTGTTCCAAAACAACATCCAGTTTAGTAGTAAAATCCGAAAGAATAGTAACTTCTTGCTCTACCCGGGTTTTATATCCAATGAACATAAATTTAACCGTATATTTTCCCGGTGGAATATTCAAAATAAAATAACTGCCGTCTTTATCAGTAGCAGCGCCAAGCCCCTGCCCTGTGATGATTACATTGACTCCAATGAGCGGTTCTCCCATATCCGCTCGGACGGTTCCGGAAAGTTTTCCACCAACTCCAGCCAAAAGCATAGCTGAAAAACTGCACAAAATAACAATTTGTTTGAGTAATTTGATCATTTAATAAAATGAATGGTGGAGGTGTACACTAAATATTATCTACACCTCCACCAGACAAATAATCCTTTATTATTTTAGAAGAAGCATTTTTCTCATAGTATTTTGCGAACCATCAGATATAGTATAAAGATACACGCCTGAAGGTACTCTTTGTCCAAAACTATTTCGACCATCCCAGATGATAGAATATTGATTCGGGACGAGATGACCCGTTATTAAATTCCTTACAATCTCTCCATTAACATTAAAAATATTCAAAGAGATATTTGAACCAACATTAACCTGAAAACTAATTGTGGTTGCCGGGTTAAAGGGATTTGGATAGTTTTGAAACAGGCTGAATTTTGCCGGTATTGATGTTTTTACTTCCGGATCTATACTTGTTGCCTGATTGGGTGTAACTACAATATTGTCAAAATAACCGGCAATACCGGTAGCGCTCATCTGGAAAGCGTAGGCTCCGAATTGACCGCTTGCCATCCTGTCTCCACTATCGTCAATAAAAACGCCAAGTTCGGTGCCATCATACCAGCAGGTGAATTGAGTTGTATTATCATCAAGGGTTTCCACTTTTATTTTCATATGGTGCCAGCCCTCTGTCTTATCAACATTTGAGGCATCAATACTATGGTGGAAGGTATATTGCATCGTGGTCATATTCAGATGGTTATTATAAAAACGGAAGCGATTGCTGCTGTCGAAGTCGGCTACCAATTTTATATACGTGCTTTTAGAAGAGTCGGCATAAACTACCAGCCCGGTATAGGCTGAGCCGCCTGAATGATTATTGTAGCAGTAAACATCACCTTCAATAGTGTAATTTTGGTAAGTTGTTTCTCCTACTAAAGCAATAGCCGCTCCATTATAGGAACC
>JAGLWX010000116.1 GCA_023133185.1 Fidelibacterota bacterium | reverse complement strand
GAATCATTTATGAGTAAATCAGTATTAAGCAAGCCATACACAATCGCTGAAATCCACCCGGATCATTTAGTCCATAACCTAACGGAAATTCGCAAAAAGGTTGCCCCGGCAGAGGTGATGTGTGTCGTAAAAGCCGACGCCTACGGTCATGGCGCTGTGCCAATAACGAAACGATTAGTCAAAGAAGGAGTTACTCAACTTGCGGTTGCCCGGGTTTCGGAGGCATTAGAGTTGCGGAATGCCGGTATTGAAGAAAATATTCTGATTTTCGGGAGTCTGTTCCCGGATGAAATTGAATCTGCTATAATGAATGATGTCCAGATTAGCATTACTGATATTAATGATATCGAGACCGTCAGAGAACTTGCAATTCGCAACTCCGTTTTTGTAAAAGTACACCTGAATATTGATACAGGCATGGGCAGGGCGGGAGTCCCATTCGATAAAGCCCGAAGTGCGATTATTAAAATTGTAAATATTGATCAAATCAAACTCGTGGGAATCTACACCCATTTTGCGACTTCCGATGAACGAAATAAAGAATATGCAGAACTGCAACTAAAACGGTTTGAAGATATTATTAATGAACTTGTCGAGCATCTTCCGTACAGACCGATTATCCACGCCTCGAACAGTGGAGCGATTCTCGATTTACCGGAAGCCTGTTTTGATATGGTGCGCGCCGGAATATCGCTCTATGGTCATTATCCTTCAACGAACACTTCAGAATCAATCCGGTTAAAACAGGTGATGACATTAAAAACGAAAGTCAGCTCAACTCGCCATCTGCCAAAAGGTAGTTCGATCAGTTATGGTCAGAAATATATTACGACAAAGGAAACTACTATTGCTGTGTTGCCGATCGGTTACGCAGATGGAATTCACCGGGCGTTTACTAACAGGGGAGAGGTGTTAATTAACGGGAAATTATATCCCATGGTTGGAACCGTTACTATGGACCAAATTATGGTGGATATTGGCGATGATCCCGTTAAAGTCGGCGATGATGTTATATTCTGGGGTGATACGCCACAGGGAAGTTTGCAGGCAACAGAAGTGGCGGCGAAAATTGGCACAATCGCATATGAACTTTGTTGCTCGGTGTCGAAGCGTGTGCCGAGAGTTTACCCCGCCAGCAGAAAGCCATGCCTGTAAAGGCGTGAGGTTCCACAATAAAACCACAATTATTAATTCATAAAGGGATACTATGATAACAAAAAAGACGGTGGTGCTTGGGCTTTATATTTTGTTTTGTTCTTGTCAGAGTCATGTCAACATTACTGAAAATGTTCAAGATATTTTGAATAAATCCGGCGGCAATAAAGCAGAATTAAAGAAGGTAATCAGACACTTTCAACATCCCGAAGACAGTTTGAAACTGAAAGCCGCCTATTTTCTTATCGGCAATATGGAAATGCAGAGTTATGCGCATTTTATTGTCGTCGATTCCGCCAAAACCGATATGCATTTCAATGTTTTGGACTATCTGGATTATGAAGCAATGATCGCAGCCTGGGATTCCATTGAAGCGATCAAGGGCGAAATACGTAATTGGTGCGATACGACTATTTATGATTACAATATCATTACGGCGGAGTATTTGATCAGTAATATTGATCTGGCTTTTAAAGCCTGGTATGAAAACAGCTGGTCAAAACATATAAACTTTGACCAGTTCTGCGAATATATTTTACCATACCGTGGCAGCAATGAACCCATTGAAAATTGGAGAGCATATTTTTTTCAAAAATATCAATGGGTTAAAGATTCTGTAAAAAATGATAATGATCCGGTTGAAGCCGCAATTCTTATTAATAACGATATAAAATCATGGTTTTCATTCGATCCGAGATTCTATCGGCAGTCCACCGATCAGGGATTAAGTGAAATGCTTCTAAACAAAAAGGGGCGGTGTGAAGATATGACCAATCTTGCCCTGTATGCCATGCGCTCTATGGGGATACCGGTTATGAGCGACTTCACGCCTTACTGGGCGAAAACGGGGAATAATCACGCCTGGAATGCAATAATCGATAAAAATGGCGATGTTATCATTTTTATGGGCGGAGAAGCCAATCCCGGCAAATATAAATTAAATCAGACTAAGGCGAAAGTCTATCGCAAGACCTTTGCCAGGCAGGCGAACAGCCTGGCTGAAATTAAGGAAGAATGGGAAAAAGCTCCGCCTTACATAAATAGGAACAGTATTGTGGATGTAACTGACGACTATATTGCGGTTGCCGATGTAAATATAAAACTGCAAAAAGAAGTTCCGGATAGCGCAAATTTTGCCTATATCTGCGTTTTTAATACCGGAGAGTGGAAAGCAATACACTGGAGCAGAATCTCAGATGATCACGAGGCAGGTTTTACTGATATGGGACTGGATATTGCTTATCTGCCGGCATATTATGTTAATGAAAAAATAGTTCCGGCTGGAAAACCGTTTATTTTAACAGAAACAGGCAATCTGATATTTTTAAAACCCGATACACTGAATCTAACTTCCGCAAAACTTTTTTCGACAACAAAAAGGATTACGAAAAATGCTACCGATAACATCACTAAAGCATATTTTGAACAGGGCTTAGAGTATGAATTATTTTACTGGAATGATAAATGGATATCCGTTGGCAAACAAAAAGCGTCGCACGGTGCGCTTGACTTTATGAACATACCAACAAATGCTCTGTATTGGTTATTGGCTGAAAACTCGAGGGAAGAAGAGCGAATTTTCACTATTGATAAAAACGGGAAACAGGTCTGGTGGTAGCGTCTGTTGATTTTTGTTCCGACGATAGATTGCTGAAATGAAAATATTGCTGCCTGGCGCCGAATTTGATCAAGATATCCACTGTAACCAAAATATGCAATATCCCCTGATATATCTACTATCCGGCAGGGGTCATTCGCCCAACGTCCAATGAGTGTAGTGTTGCTGTTTAAATGTTTGAGAAGAAGTGCCCGAGGCGAGAGTCGAACTCGCACGACCTATGGTCACTAGACCCTGAACCTAGCGTGTCTACCAATTCCACCACCCGGGCTCAAATAACCGCTAAATATAAAAATCATTCGGGTGTTCTCCAAGATTTAACTATTGAAAAATCTTCAAAAAGGGATTAACTTTCCCGGCATGGAATCGAAGGGAATCACAATAATAACAAGCAATAAAAAAGCCTATCATGATTATCATATCATTGATAAGATTGAGGCGGGTCTTGAATTAAAGGGGACCGAAGTTAAATCTTTACGCGCCGGTCATGCCCATTTAAAAGACAGTTATGCCCGCATCCGGAATGGGGAAATGTTTTTATTGAACGCCCATATCTCACCATATAAATATAGTGGAGGGTATGATAATCACGAGCCGGAACGTGATCG
>JAGLWX010000115.1 GCA_023133185.1 Fidelibacterota bacterium | reverse complement strand
ATAACGAATTTGATAGGAACAATGACTTGCAAACTTTAATTCCATATTGGAAAGTTACAGCCTTGCTCTAAATTTGGCAAATTCATCCCAATCGCTGCAAGCAGCGGGGTATTCTTTGCCTTTTCAGATAAAATTATTTTTAGATAATTAATGAGATTACTTTCGATCTGGCCCGGAGTAAATGTTCAATCATTAGCTCCGGGTTTTGACTTTAAAAACAATCATCTTAAGCCTCCTTAATTAACGGAAAATTGCTTAAACCTTCCAATTATCGTCTGCATAGCGACACACAAGTAACTTTTACAAAGATAAAATAGTGTACTTGTTTTATTTTGTCAAGATAATTATTAACCGATCATTCCTTCGTCTATCTACCTCGCTAATTAAATTATGCTAAGGGTTTTCAAAAAGACTTAAAATCAAATCCTTGCAGATAATAATCTCAGGACTTTTCGTATACCAAAAATCTCCAAGTATCCCACTGCCATCTACGACGTTCGAGAAAATCTATACCAGCACATTTCGCTCTACGATTCCCCTTAAAAATCAATCTCCCTCTTTACCCGGTCAGGATAAAGAGGGAGTCTTGTTATTTCAAGTCAAAAGAGAATTTTACTTCAGATACAGTATTTTGCTGGTCTCGAGTTTGCGTCCGTGCTCCAGTTGAATAAAATAAATACCTGATGTCAGTATATTTCCAGAAGCAGATTTACCATTCCAATGCAAACTATAATATCCCGGAACCGTATGTCCGGCAGTGGTTTTATATACTTCCTGACCAAGCATGTTATAAATCCGCAGTATAACTTCTCCGTTTTGGGACAAAGCATAAGGAATATTCACCGACGAATTGAAATCGGGCTCGACAATCACAGTACATGAATTTAATCTTCATCAAAATTACCCCAATCCCTTCAACCCGACAACGACCATATCCTTTGAATTACCAAAAGAATCATTCACTGAAATCAGGATTTACAATCTCGCCGGTCAACTGGTTCAGACTTTAGTGAATGAAGTCAAACCGGCTGGTCGGCATCAAATTACCTGGGATGCCGGAAATTTGCCTTCGGGAATATATTTTTATCAGATCAAAGTCGAAAATCACGCTGGAAGCGGGATTCAGACAAAGAAATGTGTGTTGTTGAAGTAGATCCGGATTAATAAACCTGCGCAAGGATATCTATCATAAAGGGGCATGTTCATCTCGTTCCCAAATTGAATTTGGGAATGAGACATTGTGATAAAAAAAGCCGCTCATATCTGAGCGGCTTTTTACCATTATAATTTGCTGGCGTTTTTCCCTATTTCATCAGCAGCATTTTTTTACCGGCTCTGTAATTTGCGCTTTCAATGCTATAAATATAGACGCCGCTCGGCACTATATTTCCATTATTATCCCGTGCGTTCCAGGAAATGGATTTGTAGCCGGCTGATTCTACTCTGTTTCTTAATGTGATAACTTCGCGCCCGGAAATATCATAAATTTTGATTTTCACATGAGCATTTTCCGGTACTGCATACTGGATTGTCGTCGTGGGATTAAACGGGTTAGGATAATTCTGTTTCAGACTCCATTCCGTGGGTAATGTTCTATTCAAATCAGCAATTTTAATCGCGCTTGTAGGTTCTTCGGTAAATATTTCCACATCGTCTATGAAAAATCCTATTCCCGTAGTAGCGCTATCCGAAATAAAATGAAATCTTACCCACACTTTGTCAAAACCACCTGTAATAAATTCCGTCAATCTAATTTGATACTGCTTATATTCATCCTGTAATCCGGTAAGCGAATCTAATTTTATCCAGTTAACGCTATCCGTACTGGCTTCGATATAACAGATATCCTTATTGGCTTCAATCTGAAAAAGTGACCAGAATTTAAATGTAGCAAAATCAATTCGGGTTAAATCGAATCCGGGCGTATAGGTCATTTTGGTTTCCATATTATTGGCATAGGGAATAGCATCCCCACTCATACTGGCAATATATTGACCACTGCGCGGTCCTAACATCGCATTTGAATATGTGGCGCCACCTTCAAAGACCCATTTGGCAGCCCCTGTTTCAAATCCATCAACAAGATTTGTTACTACAATTCCACCTTTGAAATAGTTGTTGTAATCGTTATAATCGTCGGTAAGAAAAACGGTAACCTCCACATCCAGTTCACATGCTTCGGTAATAAATATCGGATCGAACTGGGCAACACCAATCTCTCCCGCATTTAACGAATCCAGGCATGTAGTATCCTGATAGACAATTTCGCCTTCCTGGAAAATTGTACAAACTACATCGATATCGGTTTCATCATTCAGACCGCAATTTCTGATCTTTGCTCCTAAAGGAACATTTGTAATCACGCATAAGCCTTCTTCCGGCAACCAGACATCATCGACTGTCACGTCGTGATCAGGCGCCGTTAAATTTAACGAAAGCGCAACAATCGGCATCACTCCGGTTGAATCATTTGTTAAAAATTTAATATTGGCAAAATATTCACCCGGTTCGAGTTCCCTGGTTTTTACTTCAATTGTAATTTCAACGCTGTCACCGGGAGCAAGTATGCCACCCCCCTGTAAAATATCAACCCAGGCTGCCGGTTCATCGCCGAAACCAAATCTTTTCATACTGTTAATATCATCGGCATAATCTTCGAAAATCGTAGCTCCTCCATCCGATACAACAATATTATCGATTTTCAGTCCGAAAACTGAAGGGTCATCCAAAGAACAAAAGCCCTTATCGGAAGCAAAAGCAAACCGGATAATTACACTATCCTCGATATATGAGCTGAGATCAAATTCCACCGGAATCCAGCCGGCACTGCTGCCTCCCCAGCCGGCAATACCGGGTCCCATATCCCAACCCTGATCAGGATGTCCGAAACTCCATAAACTCTCACAATTATAAGCCGGCGCTGTTGGTGTGGCAACAGTAAATGTCCGACCACTATCAGTGGAGATCCAGACATTATAACCATCCCAGCCGTCATAAGGCGCTTCTGCTCCGGCAGTACCTTCAATAGACCAATTGCCCTGGTATTCCAGTTTCGGAGAAGTTGCAGCGCTCAAATCAAGCAGCGGTGTTTCCAAATACTGTAACCAATGATCGTAATATCCACCGAATTCTTCTGTCCCGCACCACCAGCTTGCGCCGTCATAAGCGCCTAATGTATCGGGGTGCCAGGCTAACTCAGATTGAAAATCTATTGTTGAAAATTCCAAATATGAAGAGCTGATATTTTTTATTTTGATTGTCTGACTGGCGGAATCTCCGACAATCAAATTAAAATCCAAATTACTGGTGCTTGTCACCAGAGATGGACCGGATATCAATTCATTATAGATAAACGGCATATATGTTCCCATATTACAGTTGTGCCACCTGATCCGGAAATAGCCGTTTTCGCCCCAATCCGGGCTCCAGCTATTTTTACAGATCCAATATTCTTCCAC
>JAGLWX010000114.1 GCA_023133185.1 Fidelibacterota bacterium | reverse complement strand
ACCGTCATCGGCGGCGCGTTCGCCATCGGTATCGGTCTGGGTAGCCAGCATCTGGTCAATAATTTCTTAAGCGGGCTGGTGCTAATGATGGAGCGCCCACTGAAAGTCGGCGATATCGTGGAAATGGAAAACCGGCGGGGCGTTGTCGAGCATATCGGTGGTCGTTCAACCCGTATTCGCACATTCGAAAATTACCGCATGGTCATGCCCAACAGCAAATTATTAGAAAATACCGTCGTCAACTGGTCCCTGGTGGATAATTATCTCAGGCGTGAGGTTTCGGTAGGCGTTGCTTACGGATCGCCGGTGCAGGAAGTTCACGATCTTATTTTGAAAGCCGTTCGGGAAAATCCGGCCGTCGAGAAAAAGCCCAAACCCATGGTTATTTTCACCGATTTCGGCGACAGTGCATTAATGTTTAAAGCATTTTTCTGGATTCAGCTTACTGAAACCATTTACCCTATGGTTATCGAAAGCGATGTGCGATTTCGCATTGACGAGCTCTTCCGGGAAGCGGGAATTGTAATCGCTTTTCCACAGAGTGATATTCACCTGGATACGTTAAAGCCCATGGAGGTAAAGATAACTAACCTCCCGGGAAACATGAGCGGCACAAAAGAAGATTAAGGTTAAGGTTAAGGTTAAGGTTAAGATTCTATTGTAGGATAAATGACATTTACCTGGACAGGCGTTTGTCATCGGTATAGATCGACCAGTTCCAAACCACAGTGTACGGAAACAACCAGCCCTCCTGTTGCAGTGCCCAAAAGGGTCCTTCGGCGAGAATTAGGGTTTCTCTACCGGTTGTCAAAAGCACCCTTTTTGCATTCTTTCGATATTTTACCCGCAACTTCGCCTTGCAGTCCAGGCGCCAGCGCCTACCCTCCGGACAGGCTTTTGCCTCCAGGATTACCGGGTTCAGCGCCAAGGCAACTCTACGATCATTAACATAATTCCGCCAACTAATTTTCCTGCTGGGCAACATTATACGGGAAACATTTTTTTTCTGTCGTCTTAACAATGCCTTCCAATTTTTTATCACCCCGATTACTTTGGGTGATTTCATGGCAAAATCAGACGACCATTCCCGGTCATTACGGGCCTTCATACATAATCTCAGCGATTGTTTTCCATATTCCGGCACACCGAAAAGTCTTCCGTAAAATGATATTACCAGGTTCGTGTTATAAATCGATAACTTATCAAAAAATGAGTATCCGCTAATACCCTGCTTTGTTAAGGTGGAATCCCATTCGTTCATGCGTTTATTGATCTCGCGTATCGGAAGATCGGAAAACATTAAAATAATAACCAGCGCGGCAATTCCGATAATGATCCGGGTTATCGTATATTGTTTGTTCCCAAGTTTAATCGGGAGAAAGACTGCAAGTATGATTACAGAGAAAGCAATTAAAGCGGGACCCTTTAACAGAATTGACCAGAAAAGCAGTATGAAAACGAAGAACGAGATTATTCCCATGAGAATTGCTAAAACAAGTTTAACAAGCTTGCGAACAAATGTGCGGTCTAAAACATTCATGGCGTTTCCCTCTCATGTTTTTTATCACTCCCCAAATATATCAAAAAATCGACAGGAGCAAAATGTTTTTTACCACTTTTTGCATTTATATATTAAAACGAATTTCCATCACATCGCCATCCCGGACAATATAATCTTTGCCTTCCAGGCGCAATATTCCTTTTGCGCGGCACGCCGGCAGGCTTCCATGTTGGATCAAATCCGTACAGGCAACAACATCAGCGCGGATAAAACCGCGTTCAAGATCAGAGTGAATGGCGCCGGCAGCCAGCTGGGCGTTTATGCCTTTGCGAATTGTCCATGAACGACACTCGTCCTCGCCCACTGTGAAAAACGAAATCAGCCACAAAAGATCGTAGGACTTCCTGATCAGGCGATAAAGCGCGGGTTCCTGAATTCCCATTTCCTCCAAAAACATTGCCTGGTCATCAGGATCAAGCTCCGATATCTCTTTTTCAATTTTTAAACAGAGTGAAATTACAGATACATTATCGGAATTGAGATGTTTATATTCATTTTCATAATTTTTAACATGCTTCAATTCTGACTCTTCAATATTTACGACAATCAGCAACGGTTTTGCCGTCAGGAACTGGAAGCCTTTTAGAACTTTATTCTCTTCTGCCGTAAAAGTCATGTCCCGCAAAGGCGTTTCGTTCTCAAGAGCGATCTTGCATTTTAACAAGAGGTCCCGTTCATGTTCGTCGGCTTCGTTTCGCACTTTTTTTAGCTGCTTTTCAAGTCGTTCCAGGCGATTTTCAATAATCACAAGATCAGACAAGAGAAATTCCGTCGCCGCAAATTGAAGATCGGAAGCAGGGTCTATCCGCCCCAAAGGATGAGGATACATCTCATCTTCAAATGCCCGCGTGACCAAAATAATTTCATCGACACTTTTTAAATTGGTAAAAAATTGTGCCGATAAACCGTTTTCGTTTTGAGAATCAAGACCGGGCACTTTAACATACTCGACCGTTGCATTGACCTTGCTCCGCGGCTTAAAAAGAGCCGTCAGTTGATCCAGGCGCTCGTCCTGAACATTGATAACGCCTCGCTCGGCGATATGCTTTGCTTTATAATCCGCAGCGCTTGTTTTATGACTTAATAATGTTGTAAAAAGCGTTGATTTACCTGAAAAAGGCAATCCGACTATCCCTATTTGCACTTCATTGCTCCATATAATTCTC
>JAGLWX010000113.1 GCA_023133185.1 Fidelibacterota bacterium | reverse complement strand
ACTATTTAACAAATTTTTTCCTTAAACAATTGCCCTGATATTTATAAATTTTACGAAAATTGGAGGGGTTATGTCTATTGAAGTTGTTCCTGTCACATCAAAAAAAGACCTGAAACAATTTATCAAACTGCCCTGGAGAATCTATTCCGGTAATCCCAACTGGGTTCCACCCTTGCTTTCAGAACAGAAAAAGATGTTAAGCAGGAAGCATTACCCGTTTTACGAGCATTCGGACGCTGAATTATTTCTGGCTAAACGAAACGGCGAGATCGTCGGCAGAATCGCAGCTATCAAAAACAACAACCATCTGAAGACGTACAATGATGACGTCGGTTTTTTCGGATTCTTCGAATCTATCAATGACCGTGAAGTTGCCCATGCCCTTTTTGAAAAAGCGTTCGCCTGGATAAAAAAACAAGGCTTGAAATATATCCGGGGTCCCGAAAGTTATTCTCAAAATGAACAGGCTGGATTATTGATCGATGCCTTCGACCAGCCGCCTGTCATTGAAATGACCTACAATCCTCCATATTATGTTGATCTCATTGAATCGGCGGGTTTTAAGAAAAAAATTGACTTGTATGCCTATTCTATTGAAGGCGTCACCGATATACCAAACAGACTGTCCGGCGCGGTGAATAAAATTATGAAGAACGCTGACTTCATTGTTCGTAATATAAACATGAAAAAGCTCGACGAAGAGGTCGAACGGGTTAAAACGGTATATAATGCGGCGTGGTCGGAAAATTGGGGCGCCGTGCCGCTCACAGAAAATGAGATTGATGAACTAAAGAAAAAATTGAAGTCTATCGCCATCCCCGATATGGCATTCATTGCCGAAATTGACGGGAAGCCTGTTGGCGTATCGTTGACCATACCCGACGTCAATGAAGCGCTGATAAAATTGCGAAGTGGTCGCCTGCTCCCATTCGGAATATTTAAACTGCTCTGGTACAGCCGTAAAATCACCGGCGCCCGAACCCTGATCATGGGTGTATTAAAAGAACATCGCCAAAAAGGTATAGACATTGTTTTTTATTATGAAACATTTAAAAACGGGCTAAAACACGGGTTCAATAAGGGCGAAATGTCGTGGATATTAGAGAATAACATTCCCATGCGCCGGGCGCTGGAGAAAATCTACGGTTCACACATTTATAAAACTTACCGTCTTTATGAAAAGGAAGTATAAATGTCCTTCGTGAAAAAACTTTTCCGCGAATACAAATCCTCGCTTAAGCCCCTGCCGATAGAGAGTATCCCGGATTTATTCCTATTCAGACCAATCGCATTTATTCTCGTCAAACTTTTATACTATTTTCCGGTTACTCCAAACCAGGTCTCCGTTTCGGCAATAATCTTCGGTATTTTAGGCGGTGTGAACTTTTCAAAAGGCACCCCCGGAAGTTTTGCCCTTGCCGGTATGTTTTACGGCATCGCTCACATCATGGACTGTGCCGATGGAATGCTCGCCCGGATTAAAAAGAACGGAACTCCGACAGGTAGAATCGTTGACGGTCTTGCGGATTATACCATTGGAATTGCGATTTTCACCGGTCTGGGCATTGGTCTGTCAAAAATGTCCGTCAATCTCCCGGCACCGATCTTGCTTGTTATCCTGCTTGCGGTTGTTTCAACTGTAATTCAATGTATTCTGGTAGATTATTACAGTGGTCAATTCTTAATTCATGTTCTGGGAGACCGAAAATCGATTAGCGGTGAAATAGCCGAGCTTACCGGCGAATTAGAAAAACTACGCCGGCAGAATTGCTGTTATTTACAGAGGTTGTTGATAAAATTTTACCTGGGCTATAGCGCTATACAAAATAAGTATTCCAGAAAACAGCGCAAATACGACCCCAAACGATATTACCAGGTGAATAAATATTTGCTGCGACTTTGGTCAATGGTGGGTCCTGCTGTTAACATTCTTATACTGGTCATTTCCTCTTTTTTATTTAAACCTGAAATCTTCCTGATATACGTGATTTTTATTGCCAATGGATGGATCGTGTTAATTTCAATTATACAAAGAGTTGTGAATAAAAAAATTGAGATTGTTTAGAAATCCATAACCGTTCACGGAGTAATGTCCTTCAGATGCCGGATACTTTCGGCAGAGTAGTGGAGCAATGGTTGGG
>JAGLWX010000112.1 GCA_023133185.1 Fidelibacterota bacterium | reverse complement strand
GTGAGCAGGTGAGATAGAAAAAAGAATGTCCCAGAAGGGATCCCTATGGGAAAGGAAAAGATACAATATCATTGGCAATTATCAGCGAAGCGATCCCGATGGGAGAAGTTTATAAAATGTCAATTACGGCTGCAATGAAGATTTTTGAGATATCAAAAATTTTTCCGAAGGAGGAGAAATACTTTTACCTTGTTAAATATGTACGATATTACCCATTTCATTAAAGTGAAAACAAATAACAACAAGATAATTTATTATTTAACCGGGCCGGCAGATCAGATAAGATACTCTTCCCGTTCAGTCTTCTCTAATATTGCAGAAGCCTGGCGAAGGAGACGGTATGAAGGAGCTTTTATTGACAAATATCTCTGAAACTGAAGCAGCAGAAACGCAAGATTGGCTTGAGTATGCTGTTAAATGTAAATATCTTGATAGAGAAATTGGTAGAGAATTAAATAAGATTTATCCCGAAAATCGGGATCGGAAAATTAGTCAATATGGCAAACGATCCAAAACCATGGTTATTAAAGGCAAAAATGAGCAGATGAGATACCGTTATATAGCTCAATGGGTTACACAGTTGATCTCTTTCTCACTATCTCACTTTCCCACCTGCTCAGGAGGACAAGGGGTCAGGAAACTTAATGATTCTCCAAATGAGTCGGGATCGAGATACATGAACGGTTACATAAATCCATATAACACGGCATTAATATCGTCATGAATATTCTGGTTACCGGCGCAACGGGTTTTATCGGAAAACATTTAATTCCGTCGCTTCTCCAAAGAGGCTGGAACATCCGGTGTCTTGCCCGTCCCACAAGTCAGCTTCCAAAAGAATTTATCGATAAAGTTGAATGGGTAATCGGCAACCTGGAAGATCGCTCCTCGTTAATTAATGCCTGTGCCAACATAGATGCAGTCATCCATCTTGGGGGTGTAATAAAGGCGAGAAATGCCGATACTTTTTATATCGTTAATGTCGAGGGCACGCGTAATCTTCTCGACGCACTGGAACAATCCGGGAAATCTAATGCCCGGTTTATATATATTAGTTCCCAGGCTGCCCTGGGACCTGCGCCGACTCCGGAACCTTTAACCGAAGAACATACTCCACGACCCGTTTCCAACTACGGTAAAAGCAAACTGGAAGCGGAAGAGATTGTGCTCGAATATAAAACCCGGCAGCGGTGCATTATTCTCCGCCCGTCAGCTGTGTATGGGCCCGGTGACCGTGAATCGCTTTCTCTTTTTCGCTTAGCTGGATATCATATAAATCCACATATTGGATTTAATAGCACCTATATAAATTCGATCCATGTACAGGATATTGTCCATTTAATTCACCTTTCTATTGAAGGCAACATTGCATCGGGTGAAATATTCAATGCAAATGACGGAACGGACAGAGGGTATTCGACAAATGATGTGATAAAATGCGCCGCACGTTCACTCGGGACATGGACAATGCCTATCTATATTCCAAAGACCATACTAAAAATACTTGCTGTAATAAGCAGCGGTATTTCGAAAATCTCAGGCAACGCCAGCATGCTCAATCCCGATAAATACCGGGAACTTACAGCCCGATATTGGTTGTTTTCTTCTCAAAAAGCACAGACTGTTCTGGGTTTCACCCCGCAATATGATATTAATACAGGTTTTCAAATGACCGCGGACTGGTATCGGGAACACCGCTGGCTATGAAAAATTCGCGCCTTTCACTGATCTGTTCATAAGAGGCGTCTTTCCGGCTGATTATCTGGTTTTGCGCTTTGTTTTATTTTAACGGGAAATACTGTTATTCTATCCGGGATCGTCATTCGTATTTGCCCGTCGAACCACGACTTATAACATATTTTCCCAGTATAAACTAAAACGGATATGCGATTCCCAACAGCAGTCCGTTTTCCGCATGGCTGTAATCTCTTGTATCTTTGTACCATGACGATTCTGGATAATATGTCTCATCAAAAAACGGGTATCCATCTTTATCGTTTACTTCACCCATTAAAAAGACTCCTTGGGTAAAACGCAAGTCGATCTCTACTGGTTTGCCGACCATACTCTGAAGGTTATATTTTACACCAAGACCAAGGTTCAGACCAAAGGATGATGCGGAATCAAATTCTCGGTCCCAATCCGGAAAATCCCATGACTGTGTATTGTATTGAAAACCGGCAACACCGAAAATACCAAGCACCGGGTATTCAAAACCTATGAGATTTAGGATCAGATCAGTCACATCATAACGGCCTATTGCCAAAACAGATATCACTTTTGTTTTAGCATCAAAATACTCAATATAGCCACCTGAATCAAGATCTTTAATATTCCACATCCCATAGCCAACCATGACTTCCGCTGTCAGTGGGTGTAAAACAGTAGGCAAAGATACCCATTTGCCGATGTTTAATTGGGCACCAAACTGTGCTCTCTTGCCCATATCAAATATTGCGCCTGTACCCGGATCGCCCCAGGGTTCGATTAGACCACCCTGTATATAGAATTTATATTTCCAAGATTTATAATCTTCTGCCGGTGTTTTTACTTCTATTCTTTCTTGTAAATTATAAGTGAAATATGAGCCTTCCCGCATCGGTACTATTACATGCCCTTTGTGACTAATATAGCCTTTCTTACTTATTTTCAATTTATATCGTCCGGGATTAATTATGAACATTAGCGGTGCTTTTCCTTTATGCTTTCCATTAATATATATATCAGCTCCTTCCGGATCACCTTTTATTAAATATTTAACGGGAGAAGATATTAAAGTTGCTTGAATTCCACATGTTTTTTCGGGCCTAATTCTAATTTCTTCTGTATAATCTATAAAACCTTCTTTCTTCAATTTTGCAACATATAAACCAGCGGGTATATCAATATTTAATGGAGTTTTGCCATAAGTTAAATCATTAATAAATACTATTGCTCCAGATGGTTCAGAACTAACGGACAATTTACCATTTAATACATCCTCTTCATTTTCAAGATCTTCAAGTTTATGAACCTGAACTAATTTTTTTATAGCGTTTTGAATGCCCTCTGTTAATAATTGCTCAATTGGTCCCTCATAATTATATCTTGATGATTTTTCAATTCTACCCGTTTCGATATTTATCATTCTTAGTTCAATGGTAAACAATTTCCCAAATTTACCAACTGATCCTGTGAGCATTTTCTGGACGCCTAATAATTCCCCAACTTCAACAGCGCATTCGGTTGATGTACATCCCGAAAGCTGAAACTCCTGTTCTTTCAGGATTTCATTCATCTTGCCTCGATCAACTACCTGATAAAGATTCATCTCTACTAAAATGGAGCGCACATAATCTGTTAATATTTCAGCCTCAGATTCTTGTATCCCGCTTGGTCTAAGCTTTAGTACAGCTATTGTAACGCTCTCTTGTGCAAGAGATATGATATTTATAGCAATTACAAACAGGAGAATTTTTTTCATGTAATTAAACATATTTATCCTCAGTTATTTTTATTTCCATTGTAATTTAGATTCCCAAGTAGATTTATTCAATTAAATATTTTTATTCTACTTCGGAGATACCAGCCGGACCATGACTTCCGATATAATACGGTTAGTGGCTTTGGAAACAGTCAAGACAGCGCCCGGCGTCTGCACTTTTTCACCAAGCTTCGGAATTCGCCTCATCTTATTGATAATAAAACCGCTGATTGTTTCATAATCGCCTTCCGGAATTTTCATGTCGAACCGATCGTTGAGATCATCCACAGCCATCCTGCCATTGACAATGATAGAACCATCTTTCTGCATTTTATACAGATTCTCGATCTCATCGTATTCATCCTCGATTTCCCCTACAACCTCTTCGAGAATATCTTCCACCGTTACAATACCTTCGGCGCCGCCAAATTCATCTACCACAATCGCCATACTCTTTCGATTATTCTGCAATCCCTCCAGCAGTTCAGCAGCTCCCATCGCAGGCGGTATAAAGTAGGCTGAGCGAATAAAAGATTTAATGCTTTTCGCCGGATTTTCTGCCAGAATATCGAAGCTATTAAGAATACCCGTAATCTTATCGATACGATCCCGGTAAACCGGCAACCGGCGATGTTTTGTCTGCACAAATCGCTCAAACGCTTCGCCGATAGTGGCTTTTTCGCTCAGGGCGGCAACATCAATTAGCGGCACCATTATATCACCGACATCAGTTTCGGTAAAATGCAGAAGCCGGTTGATCATTTTGCGTTCGGTCGGCTTAACATCTCCCTTATCATGCTTCATCTTCATCAGTAATTTGAGTTCTTCCCTGCTGATAAAGCTGTGATCCTCTTTCAATTTGACACCACCGAAAATTGCCGCCAGTAAAACAGCGATGTTTGAAAAAAGCCACACCAGTGGAAACAAAACCACCATAAAAACACGCAGAACAAAAATGATCCG
>JAGLWX010000111.1 GCA_023133185.1 Fidelibacterota bacterium | reverse complement strand
GCCGCTAAAGTCGTGCTGGTAACTGTGCATAAGTTTGTACCAAACAGAGTTGTGCCGAGAATCCATTCCGGCTTCTTGAGCATTTCCAGAACCTGCCGGGAGGCTTTATGCCCGGTTTTCGCGGAATGTCTTATCCGAAACCGATCTACGGAAACAAGCGCAATCTCAGCGCCGGAGAAGAAGGCTTCCCCGATCACACATAGCACAATGACAATTATGGCAACAATACTGGACATTAAATCTTTTTCACCATTAATGATTCGATGCGGTTACTGTCAATTTTTTCCACAGTAAAGATCAGAGATTGATACTCTATTTTCGACTTCACTTGCGGCAGCTCGCCAAACAATGCAAAAACAAAGCCCCCGATCGTATCCACTTCGTCGGATATAAGTTCTGTATCCATCAGCTCATTGAATTCCTCGAGGGTCATATTGGCATTAATACGAAAAAGGTGTTTGCCAAGTTTTTCGTGTTGATCACCGTGCTCTTCATACTCATCGGTAATATCACCAAAAATTGCCTCTAACAGATCCTCCATGCTGACCAGCCCCTGAACACCGCCATATTCATCCAAAACGATTGCCACCGATATTTTACGCCGTTGAAACGTTTGGAACAATTCATCGGCGCGCTTTGTTACCGGCACAAAACAGGGCTTCCGCAGAATCTTCTGCAGGGTTTTTTCAGATTGGGTAATTTCATCTTTATTTAATTCGATGAGATCGTTGGCAAACAGTATTCCGATGATATTGTCATGATTTTTACGAAAGATCGGTACTTTCGAAAAATGTTTGTCCTTGATCTCCCGGATCATTTCAGCAATCGGCATTTCTTCCGGCAGATAGAACATATTTGGTCGGGGCGTCATAACATCATCCATCCGGGCATCGCCAAAATCAAAAACTTTATAAATGTATTCCCGCTCAAGCGCGTCAATCACGCCCTCTTTCTCGCCCTCCTCGACAATCGTTTTAATGACGTCTTCGGTGAGAAGACTGCCTGTGCGTGAAGAATCGCTGATAAACAGGTTGACAATGCGATCCGAAATTGTCCGGATCAACCATCGAATCGGGGTAATAATCCTCGAAAAATGCGTTAGCGGTCCCGCGACAAACAGCGCAAACCGCTCACTGTTCTTAATCGCGATTGTCTTGGGTGTGATTTCACCGAACAGCAGCAGGGCCGGTAAGACAATCACAATATTCATCCAGAGGTTTTCTCTGCCGAGCAAATGAATTATTATCGCCGCTGAAATTGATGAAATAGATATATTTACGAATTCGTTACCAAGGAGAATAGAAATAATCAACCGCCTTGGGCGTTCGAGTAATTTTTCAACATACTTCCCCTTTTTCTCTCTCGATAAAACGATTTTTTCCACCTGAACCCGGCTCAGCGAAAAAAGAGCGGTCTCCGAACCCGAGAAAAACCCGGAAAGGAACAACAGAATCAGTAACAGCGCTATTTCGATATACAATACAAACATTTGGAAAATCTCAACAGAACCTGTTTTAATGGCTCATAGTAAACCAGAAGTTATTTATTATAGTAGCCCTCGGAAAAAAGATTATGTTACAGTTCTCAAAAATCCGAATTTTTCACCCCTTTAACTCCATCTGGTTGAGCTACCGGGTTTGGCTTACGTTTATTCTGATCCTTCGATTTTTATGTTCAACTTTTGCAAACGATTTTTAACACTGAAATCTTGCCATTCTTGTAATCGTGTTTCCCCGCCTGAGTATATTCTCATATTTATTTTCTTATTCCCTTTACTTTCGCTACATTTGCGGAAAAGATAAATAGCTTCTGTAGAATCTAACATAAGGAATAAATAACCGTCACCTTTATCATCTTCTAATATGAGTGCTAAGTAATCGTTCGATCCCCAATTTCTCAAATTTTTCTGTAAAACTCCCCAAAACCATCTTGTTTGATCTCTTTTGAAGCTTGAGTATATGCATAAAACCCTTTTATTCGAATCGGTAAAAATCAATTGACTTTGCCCTTTTTTTTGAAAACTACCCCATTTTTTCTGAAGGTAATTACCAAGACCTTGTTTAAGAGCAGCCTCCAATTGAAGATCTCGTTTTTTCCTCTGTCCGTCTGATGTTTTAGAAATTCTACCTACTGATGTCTTAGGATTAATTCCGTTTTTAGGAGAAGGTATATGCATTTGAGGGATTAATATATAATCACGATTACTTTGTAAAAAATCTCTAACTGTGTTCTCATCAGGCATAACTTGGCATAATTTCTTAGTTGTTTCCGCTAAAGTTCTAATTAGAACCTCGTTCGATTCTAAGATGATTTTGTTCCAAGCCTTTGGCAGGTTGTTTTTTAACAAATTAAGATTTCTGTGGCTTCTAAAAATTGTTTCTGCACTTTGCATTGCTTCTCCTGATATTATCTGTTTTTTAGATAGGAGCGCAATCAGTTTTCTTGTAAAAGCCACAGGATCAGAGTTCTCGATTTCAAGTGAGCAAACCAACCTTTCTTGCCAATGCACTGCTTTCATTGGAAGAAATATTTGCCATATCAAACCATTGGTAAGAATTCCAATTGGCACCCCACTCCATTGTGCATATTCTATTAGCTGTGATTGATGTTCACGCAGATTTGCTCCACATTTCTTAACTTCAACAAACACTTTTGGAGCGTCATCTATTTGCAGAGCAAAATCAACTCTTTTATTTTCTGTGGTATATTCAGGAAAAACTTCAACGGGATTGTAAATATCCCATCCAAGGTTGTAGAGAATAGGAAGCACCAAAGCTTGGCTAGTTTGCGCTTCACTGTAGGAACGAAGGATGTTTATTTCTTTGGCCCTACATTCAATAAATGCTTTCAATCTTTCAATCATGATGTCTGCTTTTTTTTTATAAATTTACAACCAAACATTAGTAATTTACATGTAATGTTGATTTTTCCCAAATACTGCCGCTATCATTCATCAAATACCTTGATTTTACTCAATGTATTATGGAAATTCTTTTCCAATGTATTTGTATTTATATCACCCCGGAGTTAATCAATGAAAAAATCTCGTCTTCTCCCCGTTTTTTCAATATTGTTCGTGTTCCTTTGTCTTTATCAGTGTATTCCTCCGTCATCACAAAAAACACCGGCGCCGGCAGAAATCCTTAATCAACCTGTTTCCGTCAACTTTCTGCATTGGAATGATCTCCACAGCGCCAACATTCCATATAAATCCAGATGGGGGCGCACAAAAGGTCTGTACATCGGTGGATATGCCACACTTGCCGGGTATATTGATTCCATGAAAACCCTGTATCCCAATGCAATTGTTCTAAACGCCGGGGATGACTTTCAGGGCACGCCCATATCAGCTTTAAC
>JAGLWX010000110.1 GCA_023133185.1 Fidelibacterota bacterium | reverse complement strand
ATCGGAAATCACGAATTCGATTATGGGATGGAAAATCTGAGAAAGGCCGTTCATGCTGCCCGGTTTGACATTGTTTCCTGCAACTTATATGACTCCACAAAACAATCACTGTTCGTTAAACCTTATAAAATTATCAGATCCAACGGAGCAAGAATCGGTGTGATTGGAATGATCTTTGACGGCTTAAAACATTCTGTTCTGCCGGATAACATGAAAGGGCTGGCGACACTGGATCCCGTCAAAAGCATTATGAAATATGTAGAGGAACTTCAAGATAAAACAGACCTTATCGTGGTGCTCAGCCATAACGGTTTCCGGGAAGACAGTGTATTGGCAACACAACTCAGAGAAGTTGACGCTATTTTCGGGGGACATTCTCACACCCGGCTCCATCAACCTGTTCATGTTAACGATATACTAATTTTTCAGGCTGGCGCGCGCGGTCAATTCCTGGGTCATCTGAGCGCAACGGTTGACCCGGAAACAAAATCCATTACAGATTACAAGTATCAGCTGATCGAGACAGTCGCCGGCAATATTAAGGCGTCTCCTGCGGTTGCCCGGATTGTGGATTCTCTGGAAGCGATAATCAAAGGCGAGATGAACAAAGTCATCGGCGAGTTAAAAACACCATGGGTGCGAAACAGCAGAGGCGAGTCTAATATCGGCAACTGGATCGCCGACGCCACCCGCGAATATTTCCAGACCGACATCGCCTTTCATAACAGCGGCGGTATCCGCAAAGGGTTGAATGCCGGTCCAATTAAAGTCCGCGACATCTGGGAGATTTCACCCTTTGATAATACCATTATGATTATGCAAATCAGCGGCGACCAATTACTTCATCTACTGAACTGGCGCATCAAACACCCCAGAGATCTTCTACAGACATCTGGCATTAAACGGATATATAACGGCCAAAGAAAAATTCTGATAGAAGCTACCGTGAACGGTGAACCGATCGTTTCCGACAAGATTTACACTATCGCTACAAACAATTATATCATTGGTCATATTGACCGCTTTTTGGGTTTAAACATAGACGACGTTACCGTTGAAGACACGGGAATTATCGGTCGCGACATCCTGATTAAGGCAGTCGCAAAACAAAAAGTGATCAACAGCGCTACAGGTGAAAGACTAATTTTCACAACAGAAGGAGCCGGGAAATAATGGATTTAAGAACAGTTAAAATACTCGGTCTTGCTCTATTCATTTTGGGACTTGTTTCCTTTGTCAGCCTGGCAATCATTTACTCGCCACTTGCAGGGTTGATCTGCTGCCTGGCGTTCTTCATCATGGGATTGATCGTCCTCAATATAAAAGGAACACAACAAATTAATGAATTTATCGGCGTCACCTTAATTATCGCCGGTGTGATATTTGCCGTGCTCGTACTCCTATCTCGCGGTATTCAGACAAGTATTTTCGGAGGATACGAATTCAATCTTGATGGACTGTTCATCTCGCTTGTTGTTTTGTTCATTTTTCTGATGGCGGGGTTTTTATTTATTGCCATATCCAACATTGAAAACAAGGTGAAACGATTGCATCATTATGAGAATGACAATCGCTATCTTGATTAGTTAAATACCGGTCTCTACAACAACAGATAATCTGCTTTCAGAATCAAACAAAATATTTGACTTTAAGGTAAAATATTGTTTACTTTTCACGGCTTTTTATAGAGTGAGGTTAAAAGACCGCAAGTGGCACAACTCTCATTCCATTTTCCTTCGGGAAATTATATATGGTGGGTGTAGCTCAGGTGGTAGAGCGACAGGTTGTGGCCCTGTTGGCCGCGGGTTCAAGTCCCGTCACTCACCCAATCTTTTATGGCGCTATCGTCTAGTGGTTAGGACACAGGGCTTTCATTCCTGTAACCGGGGTTCAATTCCCCGTGGCGCTACAATCTTTTTAAACATACCCGACATGATCCTTTTAACGGAAATTTTTATTTGTTTCAGAGATAATTTTTATAACTACTCTGCCGAAAACATGTCGGGTTTTATAATTTCCTTTTGCCAACAGGGCTTTACTCTGTAGTCCTTCCACATCACAACCCCGAAACGAAAACATTAACCACTCAATTTATTGAGTGGATTTGACGCTCCCAGCAACACAAACCGCTTGTCCCCTTGGAGAATTTATTCGGTGGGCTAAAATAGCTTTTACCTATCGTTCCGACTTTGGAGAGTAACACACCCCGTCCTTCGGACACTCCTTTTTTTAGAGGGGAATATTAAAATTCCCCCTTAATAAAGGGGGATGTAACTTGGTGTGTATTTTAACTTCCAATCGGAGTACTCATCGAATAAATTCCCCGGGGGGTCAGGCGGGGAGCCCCGGAACGAG
>JAGLWX010000011.1 GCA_023133185.1 Fidelibacterota bacterium | reverse complement strand
AGGCTTCGTTAACAAAAACCGAAAAGGAAAACTTACAGAAAACCATGGCAAATTATCTGCTCCATTCCGGGGGATTCGAAATTGCAGATCTCATACAAGGAACGCCAACAGATGATGAAGACGGTATTGTGGAAGTTAATATTAAGGTAGAGCGGGATCTTGCCGTAAAGGGCGGTTTAGATGACCCGACGATCTTAAACATGCTCCGATATTCCGCTCTGCACGATAAGGATACAGCCCGAAGACTACGGGCGATCAAATTATTATCAAAAACCCCTCAGAATTTCTACAACGAATCGGTAATGATCGCCGTTGTTCTAAACGATTTAGAAAAAGAGCTGCGGGTTCAGGCATTAGAGACATTAGCGTCATATACTATAAACGATCAGATTATGGATACATATAAAACTATCGCACTGCGCGACCGCAGCAATTCTGTGCGCTCAATTGCAATGGAACAGTTATATAACAATGCTGACGATACCGTAATTCCCATTTTGGCGCTGATCGCTTCCAATGATGAAAATGAGACAATCCGAAATACAGCCCAAAAATATCTTGATGAAATCGTGAAAAACATTAATCAAGCAAATAATAAATAGGTGTTGCTATGAAACCCAAATATTTAACAATATTTTTTATTCTTCTAATCGGTGGTCATTCGTTCGCACAGAAATTTGATTTCGACGGAATGCGCTACAGGGGTAAAGTTAAAAAAGAATACAGCCTGTCGGAAAACGGATCGTTGATCATGAAAAATATACATGGCGACGTTGAAATCATAGGCGAAGCCCGTAATGATATCCTAATTACCGAAAAATTTAGCATTAACGCCTATTCCGAGTCCAGCGCAGAAAAAATATACCGGAGCCAACGCGCAAAATACATATTAAAAGGAAAAACACTTTTGATTGAAAGCGCGGGCAGCTCTCGAAGGTATCAAAGCGACTTTATCGTGCAGGTTCCTTCAAAATTCAACTTGGATATTAACACTAGCGGTGGCGACATTGTTGCAGAAACCATAAATGGCACCGTCGAACTGCATACCTCCGGTGGTGATATAGATGTTGTTGAAATCACCGGAAAACTCGATTTACATACATCCGGCGGTGACATTAATATTTGCAAAAGCCGTAAAGATATAACAGCAGTTACTTCCGGCGGTGATATTTCACTCAACAAAATTATCGGTCGCCTGTATGCAAAAACTTTCGGTGGCGATATTACCATCGAAGACATGGAAGGCGACGGAGAGGTGAGAACTTCCGGCGGCGATATTTATGTATCGCGGATCAAGGGAAATCGCCTCGACGCCAGCACGTCGGGTGGCGACATAGGCGCAGATTATATCAACACTAACATTAAACTAAGTACTTCGGGCGGTGATATCAATATCGGTATATCCAAACTTGATGTGCGCTTGCACACCTCGGGCGGCGATATAGATATTAATGAAGTTGGCGGAAATCTTAACGCCGGCACCTCGGGCGGCGACATCTATGTTAAAACCGTTATTGGTTTTTGTGACCTTCATACCTCTGGTGGAGATATTGAGATCGAAACTGCCCGCAGCAAAGTAAAAACTACGGCATCGGGTGGTGATATTATCCTTTCATCTGTTTATGGAGCGGTCTATGCCAAAACGTCCGGCGGGGATATAGAACTTCAGAAAGTCCTAGATAAATCTATCAAGGATCATTCCATCAATATGAAGAGTTCCGGTGGAGACATCCGTTTATACATCCCGGATAATATAGAAGCGGACGTCTTTGCCCAGATAACCGTCTATAATAAATGGGACAATAATCAAATTCGTTCCGATTTCCCGTTAAACATCAACAAGGAGCACCGGGGTTCTAAACTAATCATCACCGGCGAAGGGCAAATAAACGGCGGCGGCGATGACATCCTCCTGAAAACCAGCGGTGGTGATATAAAGATTAGCAGAATGCTTCAATAAGTTAGGAGTTACAAATGCCGTATGAGCATTTAAGATTTGTGAGGTTTACGATGAAAGGTAGTATTGTTATCTGTTTAAGCTTGTTCCTGACCTTTTCGATCGCCGATGAAAGGGTCACAGAACAGCATGACGTCCCTTATAAGGGAGAAGAAGAACTGGATGTCGGCATTGAAATCGGATTAGGAAAACTGGATCTCAAAAGCAACGGGGGCGGCAAGTATATTATGCAGTCGGAAATCACCTATTCGAAAGAACTATATAAGCCCGAGGTTGTATATAAAACGGTTGGCAAACGGGGAAAACTACGATTAATCTCTAAACAAATTGATCAAATCCGCTTCTGGGGACATTCCAAAAAAAGTTCATCCGCGAATGTGAAAAACAACTATTGGCAAGTCGCAATGATCGAAACAATACCGACATCCTACAATATTGAGTTAGGGCTCGGGAGGGGGATATTGGATTTCACAAACCTGAAAGTAAATAACTTGAGCCTTGAATGCGGCTTGAGCGACGTCGTCGTTGAATTCACAAAGAGCAATAAAGAACGGATTCGAATGCTGGTTATTGAAACAGGTCTGGGCAATGTCGAAGCATACGGTCTCGGCTATGCAAATATGGACAGGTTTGACGTTGAGTGCGGACTTGGATCGACGAATCTACGCTTTGACGGAGATTTAAATCGGAACATCAAAGGACGTATTACCGTTGGTCTTGGATCGGTAAACATTGAAATCCCCGAAAAATACGCGGTTCAGATCGAAGCCGAAAGTTCATTTCTATCTTCTATGAATTTCATGGGATTTAGAGAAATTGAAGAAAATGTTTACCGAAGTAAAAACTGGAAAAGCGCCAAAAAACGCATTTATATGATCGTGGAGATCGGTCTGGGAAGTGTCGATATTGATTGGATCGATTAACCCTAACCTGGATAAACCAGAATTTCAAATTTCAAATTGCAAACTTCAAAATGCAAATTTTAAGACCGCTTTCTCTAATCTCAGCCTCCGAAAATAATTTGTGTAACAGATGTCTCTGAAAATATTTATAGGGGAAGCGAATGTATTTGGAGCATCGAGACGAGTGATAAAGGTTAACCCCCGGTTTTAACCGGGGGACAAGGGCTGCGCACCATGTTTCCGACTTTAGTCGGTAAGTTACCCGAATGAATTCGGGGGTTTGTTGTTAGTGCTCGCAGTGCCCGCCCAATTAATTGGGTGGTTAATGTTTGATCCGGCACATCTAAAATCAGCACGAAAAAAAGCAAAGATTAACCCCCGGTTTTAACCTATTCAACTAATTCAACCAATAAACCAATTCAACCAGTAAACCTGTCCAACCCGATTCTTCTTCACTTCGTTCATCCGGCAGCTGCCGGACACATATAAACTACTTTTTACGAGTTCATCATGTATTAGGATTAAGATAAACTGATTACTATATACGGAGCGCAGTTCAATATATCGGACTGCGCTTTTTTATTCTTCCAAAAAATCTTCTCGAACCAATACCAGAATATAGGAATGGGGCACAATTATATATTTCTTTCCTTCGAGCTCTATCTCTATGGCATATTTCCGCAAAAAGATGGCATAATCGCCCTCTTCCGCCTGCAGGGGCACATACTGAGGTTCTTTACACTCAGACGCCCAGGGTTCATCGCTCGCATCATCCGCCGATGGGAGTGGAAATCCAGGACCAACCTTCACAATATATCCACCCTGAACATTTTCCTTTTCCTTTACGCCGGGAGGCAAATACAAGCCGGAAGGCGTTTTCGAATTGTCGGTATCCGGGTCGATTAACACCCGGTCACCAACAAGAATAATTTCTTTTTCTCTTTTCACCATATCCAAATTTACCAATTATATATGTAATCCAAAACGTGAAATTTCATTTAAATACCGTTTGGCAATTCTTAACCGGATCCGTGTTTATTCACATTAGGAACTTTTTATGAAAACCCGTAAAATATATAGGTGTAACCTTTTTCAGGATTCTGAATCAACTAATTAGAACGTAAGAATTAACAACAACAGCTCTTATCAGGAGGAATCAAGTGAATGACAAAACCTACGATGTGGTCATTATTGGCGGTGGTCCGGCGGGCTTAACAGCCGGAATCTATACTTCAAGAGACAGGAGGGACACGCTTTTATTGGAAAAATCAATAGTTGGCGGACTACCTGCGGTAACCGACCTTGTGGAGAACTATCCGGGATTTCCTGACGGGATCAAAGGAATAGAACTAATGAGTAAGTTCAAAAAGCAATCGGAGAAATTCGGAGTAAAATTCAGTGAGTTTGATGAGGTAAAAAATATTGAAACCATAGATAAAGATATTATGGTAAGAACAGAGAGGAATGAATATTCTGCTCGGACAGTTATAATTGCTTCCGGTAGTGTTCCTAAAAAATTGGGCGTTTCCGGTGAAGACAAATTTATGGGCAGAGGTGTATCTTATTGTGCGACTTGTGATGGACCACTATTTAAAGATAAGGACGTTGCTGTCATAGGTTGTGGAAACTCAGGTTTGCAGGAAGGAGAGTCTCTTCTAAATCATGTAAAAAGCATAAAGTTTGTGGAGTTTTTACCATATATGAATGCTGAAAAAATACTGCAGGAAAGAATAAAAAATCAAGAAAACACAAGTTTTTTTCTTAATCACCAGCTCTTATCAATTAATGGTGATGATTTTGTAAAATCTATTACAGTGAAAGATCGTTCAAGTGGAGAGGAAAAGCTGATTAATGTTGATGGTGTTTTTGTTTATGTCGGTTTTTTGCCGAACACAAAATTCTTATCTAAAAAGGATTCTTCCGAGAAGGACATAGTCGAATTAGATGATTATGGTTATATCATTACGGATAGATATATGAAGACATCACTGACTGGGGTATTTGCTGCCGGTGACGTTCGCTCAAAGAAGTTTCGTCAAATTGATGAAGCCTGTGGAGATGGAACCATTGCAGCACTTTCAGTCGCAGAATATTTAAGTGAACTTTAGTAAAAAGATGGTAATTACGGGTGAGGTTTATGAATATTTTACTTTTGATGATAATAAACATTTTGGCATATCATCGATTTTTGTGAAGAGATCATGAAAAAGCCAACAGTAGAGCCGCTAAGATATTTTGTTGAAAAATATGGGTTTGACATCTCAGAAGTTGATAAGGTTGTTTGCGGCACTAAATATTCTGCATTGTTATTAAAAAACGGGAACATTGGTGTTTGTGCTAATTTATCACACAATGTTGTTACTACGATTGATTACTTGAAAAATTTGGATTTAAATAGAGTAGAAAATAGAATTGTTTTAAATGCATATTTAAATGGAAAATTCAACTATTCAAATCGTCATACAAAAGCAGGTGATATTTTCGATGCTGTAAATTTTAAGAATTATAAGAATATCGTTATGATTGGTCTCTTTAAACCTTTACTAAAGAAGTTTAGGGAGAAAAATATCAGCGTTTCAGTTTTTGATAGGAATAAGAAAAGCTCCTGCCTCACTGATATAGCCTTAGAAATGAGCTATATAAATGAAGCGGATGCATTAATACTTTCCTCAACTACTATTTTTAACAAGAGTTTTTTAAATATTGTAAATAATATGAAGAGATTCTGCGATGTTTTTCTCTTGGGTCCGTCATCAATTATGAATAAAGATATATTAAAATATCGAAATGTTAATAGAGTATTTGGTGCGGTATTTAGCAAGGGAGATGAAAGAGTATTGGATGTTATTAAGCATGGAGGGGGCACAAGAGAATTTTTACCTCTCGGTGAGAAAATTTATATTTAATAGATAAATTCGATGCTGATATATTTTGCAGAAAAGAGACTAAAAGTTGAAAAATTGAGAGCTATTAGTTTGGTATATTAAAATAGTTTTATGAGGAGGATTTACTGTGAAAAACGATTCTGATCGTAGAAAACAGATTGAAGAGCAAGATCATCGAATTGAACAAAATTTAAGCAAGATAAAATACAGGATTGTTGTATTTAGTGGAAAAGGCGGAGTAGGTAAAACTACCGTATCTGTTAATTTAGCATATACTCTTGTGCAGCAAGGCTTAGATGTGGGACTTTTGGATGCAGATATAACAGGTCCTAATGTACCCAAGATGGTTGGACTAAATGGAGTGCCGAGTGGAACAGGAAATGGTAAAATTCTGCCGCAATTTAAAGACAAATTAGGGATAATCTCCATAGCTCCGATGGTTCCGGATGAACAGCCGGTAATTTGGAGAGGTCATGGCTAATGATATGAATGCTCATTTCCTTGGGCGTATTCCCGTGGAGAAAATAGGCAGAGAATGCGGAGATGCAGGAACACCAATCGTGATGAAATACCCTGATTCCAAAACTTCTCAGGCTTTTTATCAGATTTTTAAAAAATTGCGTGATCTGTTTAAATGATGAAATTTTGCTGAGAGCCTATAATTTTATTTTGAGTATAAGTATTAATGAAAAGATAATAGATTTGCAAAATTATTCTTATAAGTGAATGCAAGATACAGTGGTAAAATTAAAAGGATTTTTGATCTATTAAACCGGCATAAGATAATCG
>JAGLWX010000109.1 GCA_023133185.1 Fidelibacterota bacterium | reverse complement strand
TAGTGGCTATGAATAATTCAGGCTACATTGAAAATGATATCTTATTCAAATTAAAACAAATTTACATCTTGAAAATGATAAACAATTTATTGAACTTTTTATGTTTTTAAAATGCTGTAAAGCGATAAGGAATTTTCAAAGAAGATACCAGTATTAAAAAGGCTATATATAGCAGAATATTTTTTAAAAGTAATTAATTTGTGAGAGCAGAAATAAAAATAAGTGTATTTACACCGGAAAAGATTGAGAATCTTCCCAAAGATATCCAGAAACTTGTGTGGAGAGCTTTGCTATACAAATCACAGATCGTAGAATATAAAAAAGAATATATTGCAAAAAATGATGATAAGATTTTAGAAAAACTCATTAAATATTCCGAGGCGTTCAGAAACATGCAGGGAATATTAGATAGAAAATGTAAAAGGGATGGATTAAAAAGGATTGAAATAGTTTAAGAATGAAGGCGAGCCATAGTAATAAATCATTTTTCAATTAAAGTAGGGTGATAAATATGAAAATACTGGTAACCGGCGGAGCAGGATACATAGGCAGCCATACCTGTCTTGAATTATTGAGAAGCGGTTTTGATGTTGTTGTTGTCGATAATCTATCAAACAGCAGTGAGGAATCGCTTAGACGGGTTCAGGAAATTACAGGGAAAACGCTTGAATTTCATAAAGTCGATCTACTGAATAAGACACATCTTGTAAAGGTATTCGATAAACATCAGTTCGATTCGGTAATCCATTTTGCCGGGCTGAAAGCTGTCGGAGAGTCGGTCAATATACCGCTTAAATATTATCATAATAATCTCACCGGGACTGTAACACTCTGTGAAGTGATGGCGAAATACAATGTGAAAAACATCGTTTTCAGTTCATCGGCAACAGTTTATGGTGAACCTCATACCGTACCGATTACCGAAGATTTTCCCACATCAGCAACAAATCCCTACGGACGGACTAAATTATTTATTGAAGAGATATTAAAGGACCTTTACGTGTCCGACAACAATTGGAATGTCGTGCTTTTACGCTATTTTAATCCGGTTGGAGCACATCATAGCGGACGCATTGGCGAAGATCCCAAAGGAATTCCCAATAACCTGATGCCTTTCATCAGCCAGGTTGCTGTCGGTAAACTGAAAGAATTATCGGTATTCGGGAATGACTATCCAACGACCGACGGAACCGGCGTCAGGGATTACATCCATGTGGTGGATCTTGCTCTTGGACATGTCAGGGCGCTGCAAAAATTGATTGGGCAGAGCGGAGTGCATATTTATAACCTGGGAACCGGGCGAGGCTATAGTGTACTTGAAATGATTTCAGCATTTGAGAAAGTCAGCGGGCGAAAAATCCCGTATCGTATCATCGATCGCCGCCCCGGTGACATCGCCGAATGTTATGCCGATCCGTCAAAAGCAGAGCAAGACCTGGGTTGGAGAACCGAAAGAGGAATTGAAGATATGTGCGCTGATACCTGGCGCTGGCAGTCACAGAATCCAAAGGGTTTTGAATAATCGCTAAAAAAAAATATCTTTGCGAAAGTTGTTTTTATAGAGTTCTCAATGAACAGTTATAAATATTCACACTTATTGAGTAAACTTTCGCAAAGTTTATTTTTTTGGTTGCAGATGTTTAAAAACGTGAATTGCCATTTATGTGGCTATTGTGTTTCAATATGTCCAAAAGAAGCAATATCATTAGTTGAGTAGCTTTTATTGTTAAAGGAGATTAATTTCAGGATTAAAATGCGGTGAACAGTATGATAATTAAAAACGGCAACATAGTAACTGCTGAAAAAATATTTAAAAGCGATATTGAAATTCGTGATGGAAAAATCTTCCGCATTGGTCAGAAACTTGATAAGAAAGATGCACAGGTAATAGATGCAGATGGAATGCTGGTTCTGCCCGGAATTATTGATAGTCATGTTCATTTTGAAGAGATTTTCCCCGGCGGTTTAAAGAATGCCGATGATTTTGAGAGCGGCACCAAGGCTGCTGCCGCCGGTGGTGTTACAACCGTTATTGATTTCACTTCTCCTCAGGCAAGAGGTGAATCATTGGTTAAAGCCTTTCAGCGCCGCCGTCAACAGGCTGATCCTAAAGTTTTTGTGGATTATTCCCTGCACTGTTGTTTTCCCGGTAGAGTGACGTCAGAACTTTTATCTGAAATGGAGAAAATAAAAGATATTGGAGCGCCGAGTTTTAAGATATTTACAGTAGGTAAAGATTTAGGACTTAACCGGGGTGAAGTATTTGCAGTTATGCAGCAAGCCGCAAAATTGGGCGTTATGGTTGATGTGCATGCCGAAGAGGGAGATGCAATTGATTCTCTGGAAGATCAGCTGCTGAAAGCGGGTAAAAAATCGTTATCATTCTTTCCGCAAAGCCGTCCGAATTTTGTTGAAGAAACGGTGGTACATGATTTGATCAGGTTTAATGCGCTCTTAAAAGGAAAACTTTATTTTGTTCATCTTTCTACCGGCGAATCCGTAGAAGCATTGAATCCGGCTCAAGATTTAAAGAGTGAAGTTTTTGGTGAAACCTGTCCGCAATATTTACTGTTAACCGACAGTTGTTACGGGCTTGATGATGGTGAACAATATG
>JAGLWX010000108.1 GCA_023133185.1 Fidelibacterota bacterium | reverse complement strand
ATTTCCTGTTGGGCTTTGAATTTTCCGGCAATAGCCCAGCGCGGACTGCGGGATTTAATTCCCAGCGCTTGTTGCTGTCTGATGGAATTGACCTTGAAAACGACTCCATCGATATCATAAGATATAGTGTCCCGTTTAGTTTCGATAGAGCGGTAATAATCGATCAGTTCATCAGTTGTTTTACATAATTTTATCAGCGGATTGATCCGAAAACCCCATTGCGGAAGTGTCTGCAAAAATTCATTATGTGTTTTGAATGAAAAGCCCTCACAACTTCCGGGGGCATAGCAGAAAATACTCAATGGTCGGGTGGTGGTAATGCGGGAATCCAGTTGGCGCAGGGAACCGGCGGCTGAATTGCGGGGATTAGCGAAAGCCGGTTTGCCTTCAGCTAACTGCTGCTCGTTTAGCCGCTCGAAATCATTGCGATCCATATATACTTCGCCCCGCACTTCTAACAGTGACGGGACCGGATGTTTACCGGAGCGCAATTGCAACGGAATCGAGCGAATGGTTTTAAGATTCTGAGTAATGTCTTCGCCGGTTACGCCGTCTCCACGGGTAGAACCAGCCACAAAAGTTCCGTTCTCATATACCAATTCCACCGCCAACCCGTCGATTTTCGGTTCGGCAACGAATTCGATCTGCTCACCGGGCAGGGCTTTTTTGACTCGACTGACAAACTCGAGAACTTCCGCTTCGTTCATGGCATTATCGAGACTAAGCAGGGGAATACGGTGAGTTACTGTATTGAACTTTGTTAGCGGGCTTGCGCCGACTCGCTGGGTTGGGGAATCTGCAGTTTTATATTGTGGATAGCTTTCTTCTAATTGCTGTAATTCACGCATCGACCTGTCGTATTCAGCGTCGCTGATGGTGGGATTATCGAGAATGTAGTAGTTGTAATTTGCTTCGTTGATCTTCCGGCGAAGTTCTTCTATATTTTGCTTAAAGAGGTCCATAGACAAAATTTAAGGATTGTTTGTTAAAAAACATACCCCCGAAAAACGGGGGTATGCTGATTTCTAAAAATGCTGAATTTTAGTTGCAATTTTATTTTTTCGTTTATACTTCTTTATCATTTTTTTCGAGCATTTTTATAAAAGGTTTAAAAAGGTCAATGGGGATTGGGAAAATAATTGTTGAATTATTTTCGGTAGCCACTTCCCTTAGAGTTTGCAGAAAGCGTAATTGAATGGTGATAGGTTGTTTACTGAGAACTTCACCGGCTTCCAAGAGTCGCGCCGACGCCTGATATTCACCTTCGGCGTTGATGATCTTGGCGCGGCGTTCCCGTTCGGCTTCAGCCTGTTTTGCCATTGCGCGCTGCATTTCGGTGGGCAGATCGACATGTTTGATCTCGACCTGGGAAACCTTAATGCCCCACGGATCGGTTTGTGTGTCGATAATACTCTGCAGTTTCTGATTGATCTTATCACGGCTGGAAAGCAGTTCATCCAGTTCGGCTTCGCCTAAAATGCTGCGGAGCGTCGTCTGGGATAGCTGTGATGTGGCATAAGTGAAATCTTCTACCTCGACGATCGCTTTGGATGGATCCAATACCCGGAAATAGACTACCGCATTGACTTTGACGGACACATTATCTTTTGTGATTATGTCCTGGGGTGGCACGTCCATAACGATTGTACGCAAGCTGACTCTGACCATCTTATCGACGAAGGGAATGATCAGAAATATTCCCGGTCCCTTTGCATTGATCAAGCGACCTAATCGGAAAATAACGCCTCGTTCGTATTCTTTTAAAATACGGATAGCGCTGGAGAGGACAAAAATCACTAAAACAATGATGGTTAAGATAGGAAGTTGCATGGTATTCTCCTTATTTTATACTTGTTTATATTCTTCTACGGTTAATTGCATGCGTTCCACCGATTTCACAATGATTTTTGCGCCCTGGGAAATGGGCTGGAGCGCAATGGCTTTCCAGATTTCACCGTGAACTTTGACTATGCCTTCGGTGGAAATATCGGAAGTGGCAATACCGACTTCTCCAATAATGCCTTCTGCGCCGGTGGCGGGCTGGCGTTTATGGGCTTTGACAACGAAAGACGCAGCGACGATGATGAAAAGCGCCGTGAAAATCACAATGGGAATAATGACAGACAGTGAAACGGAAAATAGCGCTTTGGGCGCTTCACTGACGTTAAACAGCATCATGGATCCTAATATCATAGAGATTAATCCTCCAATGGTTAACAGTCCGTAGCTGGTGATACTCACCTCTAAAATGAACAGGATAATAGCGACGATAATTAGCGCCAGACCGGCATAATTAATAGGCAGCACTTGGAAGGCGAAAAATGCCAGAATGAGAAAAATAATGCCCAGAACACCGGGGAAAATGGCGCCGGGACTGCGGATTTCAAAAAACAGCCCGTAAAATCCCAGGATCATCAATAAATAGGCAATATTCGGGTTGCTGATAACATCTAATATTTTGCGATG
>JAGLWX010000107.1 GCA_023133185.1 Fidelibacterota bacterium | reverse complement strand
CTTTTAATTTATCTCTACTGGGATTCTACGAGGATCAAGGAATAAAATGTATTCCAGCGCACGACTAATTATTGTAGGATTCCATATATTTGAGAAAAATGTGGAGGATTTGAAATGAAGAAATCATTTTTATTAATCATCGGTCTAGCTGCTTTGCTTTTTGGGGCACTGTCTTGCGAGATAGAAGAAGACCTGGATCAGGATCTGGTTGGTATCTGGCACCGCGTTTACATGACCATTGATGGTGTGCAATATGGGTTGTCATCTAAGGTAGAATTAAAAGATAATGGCACTGGTTCTAGTCATGGCTTCGATGAACCCGAACAGGAAGAACCTGCGGACAATGTCTTTAATTGGGAAACGGATGGTAATTTAATGACTGTTACGAATGAAGAAGACAGTACTATCTGGTCTGGTGAGTATTCTTTATCAGAAGACAATAATGTTGTGCAATTTAACTACACCAGCGAAGAACATTCTTATCAGGAAGTGTATGTAAAATATACCAGTGAAAAAGATGCTACGCTTTGGGGTGATTGGGCTCTGGTCGAATTAAAGATTGACGGAGAACGGCAGCTGAGGCTCGAAAAAGTAACATTTGTGGCAAGTGGTACTGGAGTAGATTATCTGGTAGAGGATTTGGAAGACACAACAGATGTCGAAACCGGTAATTTTACATGGACGACTACCGGGCAATACCTAATCGTAATTTCCGAAGGTGATCAATATGCGATGGTTGTTCGGTATAGTGTCAGCGATGATGAGCTTACCGGCACATCCTATGGTATGGACGGAACAACAGAAACATATACTTTTGTAAAAGACGTTGGTGATCGTGATGCTGCGGGTGTGGGCACCTGGGTTGCGAGCTTCTGGAAAATAAATGGTGAAATCCCTTTAATCGCAGTCCCACAATCAACCCTGGTTTTAGACGCCGATGGATCGGGATCCTGGACGACAGTTACGTTGTATGGTACTTCTATAGATAATTTTACATGGACAACGAATAAAGGATATGTTTTCATATATCGTGAAAATGATCCGGATATAGCCTGGGTTCAGACTTACGAGATTACCGGGAACACAATGGTGTTAACGTCAAACACCGAGTATGTGGAAGGATATGGCTGGGTAACGGTTGAATACACTCTTACCAAATCGTCGTAGAGACGATTCCGTATGTTAAAAAGGGGTGGCATGCCACCCCTTTTTTATTATAAACCAAAGACCGTCATCAATTATCTTTTGCACCCTCATTGATCCAATCTTCAATCAGCTGAACGGATACAGGACTGAGAGGCTCCCCTCCTTGTGGCATGCGAGTAATTAAAATACTCTGTTCTTCAGGGGGTTTTGATACGGCTTCATACAGGAGGCTGTTGTCGGCATCGCCCGGAACCACGACGGTTCCGTTGTTGCTATTGCCTGCCATCAGTGATGCATAGCTCGAAAGATTTAAATTGCCGGAATTACCGCTTTCACTTAAATGACACGGAATACAGCGAGTACTAAAAATAGGTTCAATATCATGAGCGTAGCTGGCAGAATAGCTATCGTCACTTTCACAGCAAGTTAATAATAAAAATGATCCGACAGATAACCATAAGAGTAATTTTAATGAGTTATGTTTCATGGTAAAACTCCCTTTAAAAATGTTGAGTGATGCTGAATGAGGAAATGACTCCCGCGTCACCGAGCCCAACGAAAGCCATATCAATAAAAAAAGAACCAAAATATATACCGGCTCCGGTTGACGTCGAAGCAAAGAAATTTCTAAATGTTTCCTGACCGCGGATTTGAAAACGGCGAGTTGACGTACCCCATCTTAGAAAAAAGTGATCACTGATAATAAACTCGCCGCCGATCTTGGCAATGTACTCGTCCGCATAAGCTTGATATCCGTCGATCGACAAAACCATCGGTAAATGCTCCAATTTTTTAGAAACACCGATAATAAAAGTGGGCGATAACGACTCATTATCGTTGGCATATCCTTCAATCAGCGTCCCGAAATTATGATAGCTGATCCCGATTGACAAAGTGGATGCATCGTCATAATACTGAATGCCAACAGTGCCAAGTAATGCGCGGGCGGACAGGGAACTTAATTGAGAATGTGAATATCCCGATGCTAAACCGATATTGAGCCTGCGGGTAAGTTGTAAGCCATAACTCAGCCGGAATGTAAGGTCGTTGACGTTAAACGATCCAGTTTCATTTCCATCTATATCCCGTTCTGTAAAAGAACCGTAATCGAGATAGCTGAGCAGGACTCCGAATTTGCCTTTGAGCGGTGTATGAAAAACCGCAAAGGCGGAGGAAGATGCAATATCAAGGGGAAAGGAGGTGTAATTCAGTTGCCATAAATCCGGAGCGCGGGAGATGACAGCAGGATTGTACAACATTCCGGAAGCGCCTGTAAATTGACTGCATGTCGCTGCGCCCATGCCCCAGCCACGGGCATTTATCGGTTGGTTCAAACCCTGGAACAGCGCTTGACTATGCAACCCGGCAGCCGGGAGCAGTATTAATAATATTATTGAGAATAGCGAGCGTATTTTCATTCTACCTACATGTCGTTTTCTTCAATATTCCACTTATGAAAGATTTTTTTATTCCGTTTAATTTTGACAAAAAAGGCGATAATGACCAGCACCGGTATAATTAACCAAATTATGTATTGAATGTCCAACAGAAATATCCATTTGTACCGGCTGGTGATATATTTTTTCCAGTGAAACTGTAAAGCGCCCGGCTCTATGTCGGTGACCAGGTACAAACTTTGATCGAAATCCTTTTTCTCTGATAATATGTTGAACAATTCCGTCAAAACCGATGTGCCATATACCTGGGTCAGAAATTCGATGACCGTGGCGCTTTCGTTATATGCCAGTTCTGCCTGAACATGGTTATATTGCAGAAAATCAGACAGTCGATCTAACGGAATAATTGAGTTTTTGGCAATTGCCCGGGACAATACAACTCGACTTTGCAGATTGAATTGATCTGTCAGGTAAACGGCTAATCCTTCGTTAAACCATGTCGGCGTCATATTAAGCGGCACATGATATCCCTGGACTAAATGGACGAGTTCATGATTTATTGTTTGGCGGTATTGCCGCAGGGTTGTATTGGTAAGGTCGGGTGTTTTTATAACGACAATTTTTTGGGGAAACATTGTTACGGCACCGGTCCAGTACGGCAGATGTGAGCCGGTTTTCAATTCAAAATCTTTTTGCGAGTTGACAAGAATAAACCGGATTGGCATTGATTTCGAACCAAATATTGTTGTTAATTGAGGAGTTAATTCCCGGAGAGTGTTTAATGTATATATTGCCAGTTCACGGCACGATTCCGGGTAAATGATGTGAAAGTTGTCTTCGGACAATTGCCGTTCTCCGGCTGACAGGAATGCGCTAAAAAATATAAAAAATAGGATGAGTTTTGATCGCATCAGAGTAAATCCAGGGGATCGATTTCAACGCTGATTCGCGCCCGGCGGCTGAATGATTTATACGCAGATGATGTGATGAATGTGTGGAGAAGTCGTCTAAGACCCGAACCGTTCGGGTCTGTTTCTTTTCGGGATTTAATGATGGTTATGTAGCGGTAGCGGTTTTTGATTTTTTTCAACGGCGCCGGAGTTGGTCCTAATATCTCCATTTTGCGTCTTAGCTGCTTCAGGTGCCGGGTCACATTTTCCGCTGTTTGCGAAGCACGCTCATCGTTTAAATCGGAGATCAATATCAGCGCAACCCGGCTGAACGG
>JAGLWX010000106.1 GCA_023133185.1 Fidelibacterota bacterium | reverse complement strand
GCAACCTGGTAAAGTAATTGAAATACCCGCTCTCTTGCCCGAAAATCAGGCATAAATAAACCGATATCCGCATTTAAGACGCCAACAAGAGTAACATTGGGAAAATCAAGCCCCTTGGCAATCATCTGGGTGCCGATAATAATATGAATCTTCCCCTCTTCAAATTTTTTCATTACCTGCTGTGCAAATCCCCGTTTGCGGGTTGTATCAATATCCATGCGCACAATAGAATGATCTGGGAAAACTTCCTGCAGCTTTGTTTCTATCCGCTGGGTCCCAAATCCGGGATATAGAAATTTATTTGCCTGGCACTTTGGGCAGATTGCCGGCGGCGCATCAATAAGGTTGCAGTAGTGGCACTGCATGCTGGAGTTGATTTTGTGATATGTCAGTGTTATATCACAATTTCGGCATCGCGGAACCCATCCGCAATCGGGGCATAACACGACATTTGAATAGCCTCTCCTGTTTTGAAGAAGCAATATCTGCTCGCCTTGTTTTAATTTTTCACCAATTTTTCCTAACAGTATCCTGGAAATGGGAGTATTGTAATCTCCGGTTTCCTTCCACTCTTTTTTCATATCTATGATTTCGATTTTTGCGGAAGGTGCGTTAGAATACCGTAGTTTTAATTCGACTTTTCGGAATTTTCCCGTAGCGGCGTTATACAGGCTTTCAAGGCTTGGCGTAGCGGATCCCATCACTACGGTTGCGTGACATTCCACTGCCCGCATCAACGCTGCATCCCGGGCGTGATATTTCGGCTCCTGCTCCCGTTGTTTATAAGAACCGTCATGTTCTTCATCGACTATAATAAGCCCGAGATTTTTCAGCGGCAGTAAAACTGCGCTGCGGGCGCCGATTACTACCGGGTAATCGCCATCACGGATTTTCTTCCACACTATGCTTCGCTGACTTCCACTCAAGTGACTATGCCATACGGCGATCTTGTCTTGAAATTCTCCGCGAAACCGGCTGGCAAGATGAACTGTTAGCGTGATCTCCGGAACCAGAACAAGGGCGCTTTTTCCCATGGAAATAGCTTCATTGATCAATTTCAAATAGACTTCTGTCTTGCCGCTGCCCGTGACTCCCTGTAGCAGGAATGGTGAAAATTTATCGGATTCGATATGTGGCTGAATTTGATTAAACACCCGTAGCTGTTCTTCGGTTAAATCTATTTTCTTATCTTTGGGGTGAAAATCTTTCCAGAAAGCATCGTCTGTTTTGGCATTTTCTTCGACTATGATCAGCTCTTTATCCAGAAGCGTTTTCATGGCGGCGGATGAATATCGATTGATATCATCATGTCTGATTATATTATTTGAGAGAAGCGTTTCAATAATTTCCCATTGGCGCGATGCTCGTTTCGAAATCTCCGGATTTTCTTTATTTACGTGCGGAGCCAGTTTGACTGTTTTTTCGATCCATTGCTGGCTACGGGGATGGCTGAAAACTTGTGATTCGCTAATTTTACCGAGTCGTTTGAGAACACCAATTCCTTTAATTAAAAAATCTCGATCATAATTAGCGGCAAGGCTTGAGAGCAGGATCGATTCGTTCGAGGAAATTTTCTGAAAAAGTTGCTGGAATTCATCGGGAACGGTATCCGTGTGCGAATCAATAACAAGCAGACGGCGTTTTTTCCGGATCCGGTATTCCGAAGGGATTGCCGCCGATAGAGTTTTTCCGATAGGCGCCAGATAATAATTGGAAAGTTTAACGAGAAATTTAAATAAATCAACCGGGATCAGCGGTTCCGGATCGATGATTTCGATAAGATCTTTTATTTTGATTGATTTGGGCGCTTGCACATCCGTTTCAACAATGAAGCCGATCGTTTGAACATTTTTCAGGGGCGCAACAACTCGCTGACCCGGATATACAGGAAGTGTTCTATCCTGCTTCAACCTATAGGTGAATAATTGTCGTAATGACGAAGGAAAGGCAATATTGACGAATGGTCCGGACATAATTGTAAAAAATATACTTCGTTAAAAATCTATTCACAAGACCTTAATCTGAATTATTCATAGCCACTAAAGCGCCAAGACACAAAGTGATGTTTAATATGAAAATAAAGATAA
>JAGLWX010000105.1 GCA_023133185.1 Fidelibacterota bacterium | reverse complement strand
TTAAGACGTCCGACAGGATATCATGCGGTAGTTTCGGCAAATCATCAAAACTGAAATAATGACGCTTGACTTCCTGTACGATGTCCGGGGCTTCCTTTTCCAGATGTTCGAGAAAACGTTTTTCATCTTTCGGACGTAACTGGCTAAAAATCCCGGCAAGGTTTTCACCGCCACCTCGATTGAATTCAGAAGCACGCGGAATGAACGCCGATTTTTCTTTCAGCTCATTGGCAATATTTACAACACCTTCCAGCGGAATATCCCTGAGATGTCCGATCTCAGTAATCACACGAGGCTGTACCGTCGGGTCAAGATTCTGAAGAACATTCACCTGCCGTTCTGCATCCAGTTGAGCGATCGTTAATGCCATAATCCGCGGAGTTTCGGTGGCAATCAGATAGATTACCTGTTCATCTGTAAGATTATTTAAAAATTCAAAGGGTTTTTTAGTCTCTTCCGCAACCGGCGTGAATTTCTCAGAAACAAAGCTGAAATAAAATTCTTCTAAGATTGTCTTTTTCACCGTGAAAGGAATATTGTTAATTGTGCTCATGCGCTGCCGGACCTTTTGAATCTGCTCCTTGGTCATACCCTTGAATAACTGTAATGCGAGATTATTCCCCAGGGTTTTAAAAAGGATTGCGACTTTATCCAAACCGTCGAGGTTTTTAAAATCTACCATTCTTATAATCCTCCTTCGAATTCCGATTCGCTCTCTTCGGCTTTTTGCTCCTGTGCCAACCATTCGGTAATAACCCGGGACGCGGTATCCGGCTGCCCGACACTCATCGAAATTACAGATTGCTTAATTCCTTTCATTTCCTCTTTCATAGCCGACATATCGACAGGTGGTTCCTGTTTCGGTGGAGCTGCCTGCGGTTGTAGTGGTGCAGGAGGGGGGACTGTCTGGGGTTGTGTATCTACTGGAGCAGCTTGCCGGGGCGCCTGTTGTGGCTGAGGTCGCGGTCCCATGGGAATCTTTGTTCCGTATCCCCACTCCATTTCCTGCCTTTTTTGATGGGTTCTCCGATTCACCAGTAAAATTATAAGCAGAATTAACAGGGCGACTGCAAAAACAGCTAAAATGATATAAAGGCCGAGATCTTTAACACTTCTGTAACCGGGAGGAACCGTTTCAAGAGCAGTCATTTCTAATTCCTGAAGACGTCGGTTACTTTCCCGCAGCTGGATTTTCAAGTTTGAGAGTTCCATTTCTCGCTCATTTGTGAGCATGCGTGTCTCTTCCCGCTGATCTTCCGATAGCTGTGGAGCGTCCAATTGAGTTTGCAGATTAGCAATCTGTTTACGCAGTTCTTCCATTCGCATCGAATCGCGAATTACCGCTTGACGTTCTGCCTGCTTTTGCTGTTCTATTTTTGCTATTTGTTCGGCTTTCCGCTGGCGATGTTCCAAATCATCGATTTTCTCAGCAATGTTTTTCAGGATTATAGCTTCCGCGGCATCCTGATCCTGACGTTTCCTGAATGAAGCCGTCATAATGCTTATAACGTCACCTCTGGCTCGGTCATAATGAGACGCAATCGAAACGACCTGCCGAACATTCTCGATAATTTCCGGTGTTATGCCATCTTCCATAATTATGTTGACCTGTTGCCGTTTTATAACAGGGATCGGAATGGATTGTGTTGATACAACCCGGTGTTCCTGACTGACTTCCTGTGTATAGGTCGGAACTTCTGTAACAGATTCGGCAGGTTCGCTTGGAGGTCCTTCCTGTAGAGCAGGCGTACTTATTTCCTGATCCGGGGTAACCAATTCTTCCGGCATTTCAAAGCCGGGCAAAGGCAGTGATAGATCCGGACTTGTACGTTCTTGATACTGACTTTCAACTTGGGGAATCGTTTCGGCTTGCGATGGTGTTGGTTGTGTCTGACTTGTTTTTGTCGCGCTTTCCTGGGGAACTTCGTAAACTGTTTTGGTCTGCTCAATAGGAGTAAATGCAATTTCAACCGAAACATCGACAATAAATTTAATGTCATCCAGTAATTTATCCAGGGCATTAGTCACGCGCTCACGCAGACTGTTTTCCAACATCAGCTTCTGTGATAAATAGGACATCTGATTTTCCTGTGATGTGATCGGATTTATCAATACCGCCATCAGCAGAATAATAATAGATAAACTTCCGAACTTTTTAATGTTATTTTTGAGCATTCTCTACACTCCTTGATTATCTCATTGTCAGAAAATATATTTCAACACGCCGGTTCGTCGCCCGTTTTTCAGATGTAGCATTGGCTTCCGCCACGGTCGCTCCCCTGGCTTTAGGTCGCGTGTAAGACAACCCAACTGCCTGAAACCTGTCAGCAGGAATGCCTCTTGCAATATAGAAACGCACAACCTGCGCTGCTCTGGAAGAAGACAATTCCCAGTTTGATGGAAACATCGGTGACGATATCGGTTCATTATCCGTATGTCCTTCGATTGCGATAGGAAATACGGATTTTTGCATCATCGACTCAAATTTATTCAATAAGGGATAGATATTTGGGTTAAGATTGGCGCTGCCTGAGGCAAACGAAATATTGCTTGGAAGAATAATTGAAACACCCTTTGGACTGGTCTCCACTTCCACAACGCCTTTTAAATTTTCTTCTTCAATTACGTTTGCCACTTCTTTGTAAATTTCTGCTAATGAGAATTTTTCAGTCTTTTTCCTTCCACCTAATGCATCGCCAATCGAATCGCTGAATTGTTCCAACTTAACCGGATCAATGGTGGACATGGAAAAAAGCAATACAAAGAACGTCATCAGCAGTGTCATCAAATCGCCGTAAGTGAGTAGCCACGGCTCTGCTTCATCGACATCGTCTTTAATTTCGAATTTCTTTCTCTTTTTTACTACTTCTTCAGCCATATTTTACGATTCCTCGGGCTTCTTCCAGTCATGAGGTCTTAAAAATGAGTTTAATTTCTCTCTCACGATTAAGGGGTGTTTACGGGCATGAATCAGAAGCACTCCTTCAATCAGCATCATCTGTAATGTATTCGATTTTTCGATACGGGTTTCAAATTTTACCGCCATGGGGTTAAATATCAGATTCGCAAGAATCGTCCCGTAAAAAGTTGTAATTAACGCGGCTCCCATACCGGCGCCAAGCACCTTCATTGGGTCTTCATCCCCACCGGCGATATTCGCCATACCATATAACATAACTACCAAACCAATCAAAGTACCGATCATTCCAAATGCCGGTGAATATTTCCCCATTGTTTTGAGAACGTTCGCTTCACCTTTTTCACGGAGAATCCTGTTTTCAATTCGAGTTTCCAATATTTCCCGAATTTCATTCGGGTTGTAACCATCAACCACCATCTGAAGACCATCCCGAAGGAAAAAGTTATTGACATTCGGCAAAGATTTTTCCAGTTCCTGCATACTCTTTCGGGCAATTGGCGCTAATTCTACTATTCCATCAACTTCTTCGGGCATTCTGACTTTCTGTTTTTTAAAGATAACGACAACTGAGCGAATCAAACCGAACATATCTCTCATTGAAAAACTTAATAAAGTCGCAGCAAAGGAGCCGCCCGCAACAATTAATAAAGCGGGGAGACTGACAAATACGATAAAGTTGGGAGTTAATTGATAAATTCCCAAAACGATTAGACCGGTTCCGGCTATAATACCTATAAAACTCGCTATATCCATGGATTATTCCTCTATTCTTTTCGAGTTGAACCAACGCTTCTGAGCCGGTTTTCATTCAGGGCGCGAAGTATATTCCGCACATCGTCATATTCAGGATCGATACGCAATGCCAGGTTCCAATTGATAGACGCCCGATTAATATCACCAAGTTTATAATAAATTGATCCTCGCCGAGCATAGGCTAGTGCCAGATTTGGATTCAGATCAATCGCGGCTTCGACTTCCTGGAGCGCCTCACGATAATCTCCAGCATAGAAAAATCGTAGTGATCGAGACAAATGTTTCAACGCCAGATTTATATTCTGTTCCATGGCATGTTTGGCGAGTTTTGCCGAACGAACAGAGTCTTCCAGAACAGCTGTTTTCTGACGCAGCTGCGCCACCTGACTCGTCAGATATTTTACCTCGGCTTCATAAATCTTCAATGAATCTTTCAGTTTGGCAATTTCGTAATCGGCGGCTTTAAGAGTAGAATCCAATTTTACCGCGAATTGCTCTTCTATATCCAGAATCATCTGAGTTTCTTTATCGACCATTCCCTCTAAACGTCGTCTCCTGGCATGTTCCGGTTTTACGCGGGGAATTCTGAAATCCAATCCAATATTGATGCTCGGATAATCCAGCATCGTGCTGGAATTAAATTCTTCAGAACTGAAATTATATAGCTTAATAAGGTTATTAACACCAAACGTCAGATTGTAATCTTTTGTAAAGGGAATTCTTACGCCGGCATTAACTCCGCCGCCGTCAAATTCAGCGATAAAATCCACACCACCACGATCTTCTAAAATATTCGTATGCAACATAATGCCCGCAAATACGCCGGCGCTGGTGGTAGAATCTCCGCCGAAACCGGTTGCCAATCCACCGGTCCCAAACCCCATATAAGTAAACAGATTACTGGATGCAAATTGTTTTTCATTACTGATCACACCAAAAATCGACAAGGTCTTCGTATCAATATTAAGTTCCTTTGTTCCCTGTTTTAATACAAGATCGTGGACTCCTGCCGAAAAACTAATGTCTCCATACACAAAAAGTCGTTTTTGAAAATGAAACCCGAATTCCACAGGTGGACTTAATCCAACTCCCTGAATTGATGTTAATCCAATTTTGAATGTATTAGATAAATCCGTTTCGAAATAGACGCCTCGTGTGATCAATGTATCGACAAAACCATATATATCAGTGCTGATTCCTGTCCGAAAAACGTATGGAGTTCTATAAATACTGCTGGTAGGAATTTTCATCATGAAACCTGGTTTTGTATAAGCAACCCTGGTAACCTGTCCCGATAGTGATGCAGTAATTATTACCACTAAAGCAAATATGATACAACTGCGTTTTATCATCGAACTAAACTCCGTTTTGGTCTCAATCCATTGTTTCCAGCCGTTTAAGCTCCAGATCAGCCAACTTGGTAAGTTGTCCGTCGGGATACCTGTTTATCAGACGTTTTAAAAAAATCATTGCCATTTTCCGGTTACCTAGTTTTCGATATGTTACTGCTGCCAGAAAAAGAGCGTCATCCAATTTTTCGCTCAAGGGATACTCTATAACCTTCTTCAGATATTCCAATGCCAGATACTCATCATGCAGTTGGATATAACAATTTCCGATCCAATAATAGGCATCTCCAACAACGGCACCAGATAGCTCACTGGCAATGGCTTTAGATAAATAATCCACGGCTACATTATAATTCTTATTAAAATAGGCGTCATTCCCCTTCTGAAAAAACCGTTTTCCCTCTTTTTTCGAATATATTCTGAAAGGGGGTGTAAGCGCCGTGAAAGGAGATAAAAAGATCTGGTTTTGCAAACGCTGGTTTTCAAGTTCCAGTGAATCACTGCGGCGGATAAGTTCCTGGATTTTTTCATCAGTCTTCTGCTTATATTGTGAGAAAGCCAAAGAGAGGGAGTCCATCTGATTCACGATCTGAATCAAACTTAGGTTAGCAACGCCTATACCGTGAAGGGGAGCAGACTCCCTCGCTGGCTCAATGTGTATTCCTAAATCGTACATAAAACTTTTCTTTTTCTCCACACGACCAGTATCAAGTTCCTGTGATATTATTGCGAGTGGCAGGGCTAACATAATTACAAATCGGAACACTTTCACAAATCAAAATTTTTCTTGTGTTGTTAAATATTGCTGTGCTTTTCCGAGCAGATCGCTTTTCGGAAATTGGTTCTCCAGTTGTTTAAATGACGATACCGCCAGTGTATTTTTTCCCATTTTCAGGTAGCTCATCCCGATTTTAAACAGGGCGGCATCTGCTTTATTTCCGTCACCAATCGAGCCAACCTTCTTAAATTTACTAATTGCCTCAGAATATTTTTCCAATGAGTAATAACACTCACCGAGCCAATACTGACAATTATCCGATAGCTGATGTTGATTACTAATATTAAGCAACTCGGAAAATTTCTCGATACCCACCTGGTAATTCCGGTCAAAATACAGGTTTAATGCTTCGTTGTAGCGTGTCCGAAAATCGCTATCATCAACATCAATTAGCTGAGTAACTGTATCTTCGACAACGACATCACTGATTTTAATGGATTCCATTATCTCAGATGTTAAAACTTTATCATCTTTAAAAGTATTTACAATCAACTTAAAGTTTTCAACCTGGTTTTGTTGGTTTTTCAGAGAATCGATCTGGATTTGTTTGGCAAGCAGTGAATCTTCCAGGTGTTTATTATATTGCTTTAATTTTTCGATTTCATCACGTATGTACTGAAGTTCGTTGTCATGGATACTCAGATCGGATTGTAATTCCAGGACCTCGACATTTTTTTCATTCAATTCCGCTTTTTTCGTAGATATATCAGTTTGAGTAGTATCGGTCTGGGAATAACTGACAATAGCCAAAAGCAAAATAATGATAGCTAAATGACTGATGATTCGGATCATTATTGATATTGCTCCCATTCGATAGTATATGAATATCCGATGAAGGTTCCGAAGGATTTTGGAATGATCAACTCAAAATTTCCACTGGCGCCGGGTAAAAGTGAATTGTTAGTGGTTATTCCTGAATCTTCAAAAGTAAAATATGTTCCTTCCACAAATGCAGTACGTGTTTTTGTATCGCCGCTCCAGTTTTTTCTGAAAACGAAATTCACTTTGACAAAATCAGCCCGTCGGGCTCCGATATTTTTTACTTCACCGGAAAACACTGTATTCCCGGATCGATCTTTGCGCTCTTTTATATTACCAAGCAGCACACAGTTTGGTGTTTTAGCCGCACTCTCCGGCATCTGTGCGGGTTGAGTGGTTTTAGATACATAAGGCGCTTGGGGCACCTGTGGATATTGAGCGCTCTGTCTCAAATCGCTGGCTAATTCCGCGGGAATATATTTCTGTACCGGTTCTTCCGGAATGTTAGTGATGACCCGTACGATACTGGCTTTCTCCAAAACAAGATATCCGATCAATGTTTCGATTTTGACAATGTTATCATCCTGATAGATAATCTTACCGAATATTGACGTGCCGTTATCTGTGATAATTTCCTTATCGTACATTGCCAGCGGATTCATCCACATCTGGCTGTTAGCCTGAAGATCCTGGAGCTGCGCACGCACATGTTTTAATTCGGCTGACAGTTTTTTTACTTCAAATGTCAACTCGTTAACAACATAATTCTGGTCAGCGCTGCTTGCCCGTGTCGGAGCGCTCGCCACTCGCTGGGTCGAGGGGAACGATGCTTCTGTAACGGTTGATTGCTGTTGAGTTTCACCTGCCGGCTGAGCAGATTGAAGAGACGCAGTTTCACTTTCTTCCACGGGGCTTGAGCGGAAGAGGCTACAACCTAAAAAGAAAGGAAAAAGAAGAAAAATCGCAAAAAATATTTTGACTTTCATGGTCACACACCTTCGGGTATAGAGTGTCTTAAATTTTTCATATGACACTATGGCGTTGCATTCAGAAAAATATAGTCCCCCTCTCGGTATAATGTCAAGTAAAAAATGA
>JAGLWX010000104.1 GCA_023133185.1 Fidelibacterota bacterium | reverse complement strand
CACCCAATTATCGGAAATCGTAAAATCGCCGCAATTTCTCCATACTTTTTCATCGATAGACCGACGTAATGAATGTTCACTCCCTGCTGCAAGATGTTATGAAGAATATGCTCGACGATGTTATGAGTCCTCTCAAGGGGACCACCGTGGTCGGGACATTCGACAGCCGGCGAGAGATCGATATAATTGCATTTCCGGCAAAAAACACCTTTTTGTTGATAATCTTCATGAAGGATCAATGTATCGATCCAGTTATCACGAATTTTAGGAAGGATTGCTTTAATTCCTTCAATAGCCTGGTTGGCTTCTTTTTTATTATTGTAGGTTTCCAGTAAATTCTTATCAAATTCCAACCTGGCGTTTTTGCCGACCTCATGGACTTTTTCAAATACCTCACTTAACGTAGCAGACGGTTCGAGTTCCAACACCCCGGCTACTTTTGTATCAACATAATCATGTAAATATTTACGAAATTCACCGATTGTCTCTTTACGACCACCCAGGACAATCCAGTTAAAATTGTGTGATTTGTTCAAATCAAAAATTTTCCGGGCCACCTCTTTGTAATGCTGTATCACGCCCTGACGTATATTTCGCTCAACTTTCCGCTCCTGTCTCCCCTTAAATCCACCGACTTTGACTGTATCGGGAGAATTATCATCGACATGGAACAGCTCTTTAAAATTACCCAAAGACTGTTCAAAAATGCGTGCTTTCGATTTATCAACCAGGACAACGCCGTATCGGCTGTAACTGCTGAATAATTTCGTCAGTTGATAGATATAGGGCTTTGGCTGGACAATTAATTCATTTGTGAGCGGTATTTTCAGATCGATGGTTTTCCAGAATCCCGACTTGCCGGAGCTGAAACAGATGGAACTCATATATGTTGAGGTGTCCAGTTCTTCCTCTAACCAGTAAAGAATTTTTTTAAAGTCCGTTAGAACTGATTCCTGTTCGGATTCAGACAGTTGTTTAAAATATGTTGTGTTCTTTTTATATCGAATCATTTTCTTGAACTCGACCAGGTGCGCTTTTCGATTTCCACTATTATTGGTTACTGAAAAATAAGCGCTGGTTATAGGGTAATCATTTAATGACATCTGAACTAATTCGTTGACGACTTTGTCTTTAATCATGGTTACTCCTCGGTTTGAATGAAAATTTATTTAATTCCCGACATGAAACATATATTATTTGAATACCGGAGATATAAAAAGGATGCAAATTATCCGCAGGCATCTCTCCGGGCTTTTGAAAATGTGATGTTTTAGCGGTAAAAAATATTGGTTGCGCCACATCTATTAATAAGAATTATTTTTAACATTATCAACACTATTTTTTACAAACAGCCTAAAATAACAAAAAAATATTTATTTGTGATCTGAAACAACTTTTTCATGCAGGTGAATTTTTTATTCACCTAACCATCTGACAGGCTGGGAAACATCTAAAATTTCGGAATAAGGATCATTAATTCCGGAATCCCGGGCATTAATAATTAAACACCTGGCCGACTTCCCGGCATCAAGACTCCCGACTTCTTTATGAAAACCGATCGCATATGCTCCGTTTAAAGTAGCAAATTTTATGGCTGTTTCAGGTGTCACTCCACTTTTATCTATACAACTTATGATATCTTTTCTCATATCCAGGTCTGAAACCAAAGATCTGCTTTCAGTACCCATACAAATGTTCACACCTTTTTCGAGTATTCTTTTCACCGGTGCATTTCCAAGATTCAAAGTATCAGCGCTTCTGGGACATAGACAAATATTTACTTTTGCAGGGGTCTCTTTTATAATATCGATATCCCGATCGCTGATGTGAACCATATGCACTAATATATTATGCCGGGCATAAAAGTGATTACTGAAAAAATATTGAACAGGTGTTAATCTAGGAGCATTCCAATTATAGTCAAAATCCTCCTTTGCCTGCAGATATTGCCGTATCTGACCTTTTCCGTGAAGAATAAATTCCCTTTCTGCGGGTGTCATTGCCATATGAATGGCTATATGACGCTCATTAACACAAATTTCTTTGAATAGCTGCGGAGATACTGACCAGGTTAATGACGGCGCCAAATGTTTAGTTATTTTTTTCATTAAGGGAAAATCAGAAATCAAATCCTGGTGTTTTCTGAAAATTGAATTTGCTTCATAATTTTTAAAACCATTTAATTCATGGAATACACGGGCAAAAAGATTACTGTCTAATAACACGTAACCGGACAATCCATCGGACGAAAAATCCGCTATCGCCACAGTGCCAAACTTGTAACATTCATCAATATTCTGCCGAATGACCGCTTTTCGTTGATCTTCAGACATTTCCCGAAGATTAGATTCACTAATATTGAGATACTGAAATGTATCTTTTATCCGGCAGCTGCCGGATAGTTCGCTCTGTTCAAGATGGGTATGAACATTAACAAATCCCGGGAAAATAATCGAATTACCCAAGTCGGTAAATGTTGACGGTAAATTATTATTAAAACTATCATAAGAACCAATCGACTGAATTTTATCACCATTGACAATAATGACGCCATCCTCGATTGGTGGTGATGAAATCGGTAAAATCCAACGGGCGCGATAGGCTTTCAATTCGAAGTTAGATTGATTGTGAAGTTCATTATCATTCATTTTGTTATCCGATATTTCATTCATTAACAAATCTATGTCTCTTTAAAAATTTAAGAGCGCCGGCAATAAAAACAAACAGAATCCTGAAGTTACCCCGAAATTTTAACGGTTAGTCTAATCTAAATTATTCGCCACAAAAAAGCACAAAATTCGCCCACCTGCCAAAGACCAATCTGCCACTCGCTTGCTCCCGATTAAAAGGGCATGGAGCG
>JAGLWX010000103.1 GCA_023133185.1 Fidelibacterota bacterium | reverse complement strand
ATGGCTTCATAATAGATTTCCACGGCATAATCAGTCGTGCCGCCACCGGGTAGTGTTTTATATGAAATAATTCCCGGATAACGCAGACCGCGGGTGTCCACATTAAACCGTTTATGATAATAATCGCAGAGCAGTTCTCCGGCAACCTTTGTAACCCCATACATAGTGTTCGGGCGCTGAATGGTATCCTGTGGTGTATTATCATGAGGCGTTGACAATCCAAAAGCGCCAATACTGCTTGGCGTAAACACGGCGCAATTGGATTCCCGCGCTACTTCCAGAATATTGTAAAGCCCGTTAATATTAATGTCCCATGCCATCTGTGGATTATTTTCCGCCGTTGCCGACAGAAGAGCCGCCAGATGATAAATAACAGTGATCTTCTCTTCGTGAACAATCCCGGCGATCTGCTTCGCGTTGGTTACATCCAGAACGACGCATTTACATTCTGCGACTTCATCCTCACATCGCTTTTCCCTTATATCGGACATTATCACGTTATTGGCGCCATATCGCTTACATAAAGCGGTCGCCAGTTCCGAGCCAATTTGTCCTAAAGATCCGGTCACAAGAATCTTTTTCATGTTGCGTTCCCTAAAAAGTTGTATTGTTTTTCAAAGTCGAGAATTAGTTTCATATTATGTTTAAAAATATGGGGTAAATTTCCTTCATTTCCAAAGACTTTTAAATAACGTTACAAATATCACGCCATTTTTGAGAAAATAATCCGTTCAATATTAAACCGAAATAATTCTATCTAAACCTCATTCGAAAAGGGTTTTAATAAATAATTAGAACACGGATCGAACGGATACAACGAATATTAACGGATAATTAAGTAATCAAAGTTTTTATCCGTGCTAATCTGTTTAATCCGTCTTATCCGTGTTCTATTTCCTTTGAAACCATTTACTAAATATCTTACCTTTACCACGCTTTAATTTAAAAACGGGGTTTTAATGGCGTTTATCTGGTTCAGCTTCCTGTCTTCGATTTTCCTGCTGATCCTCATTGGAAGAAAGAGTATCTGGCTGGGATTGATCGTCGCCGCTTTTACTCTTGGTATTTTAAACCTTTCATTTCAGGATGTGGCAACAATATTTTTCAACACCTTCACCAATCCGCCAATCCTTATTCTAGCGCTGTCGGTTGGAGTTATACCGCTAATCGGAGGGGTTTTAGGTCGATCGGGACTCATCAAAAATCTGATACAGTCATTGAACATGCGCAGCAAAACCTTCCTTGCTCTTGCACCGGCATTTATGGGTATGCTCAATATGCCCGGCGGCGCGCTGCTGTCCGCCCCGGTCATCGCCGGCGTCGGCAAGGGCGCATCCAAAGCGGATTATGTCGCTATCAATATCTGGTTCCGGCATATTCTGGTAATGATCTATCCTCTTGCCGGACTACTGGCGACCACCAAGATGGCGCAACTGAATCTCTATACGGAGGTGCTGTATTTACTGCCGGGTTTTCTGCTGCTGTTGTTGCTCGGATATTTTTATTTGCTGAAACCTATTGAGGATACAACAAGGCTGGCGGGGCAACATAACTGGAAAAATATCCTGACTCCAATATGTATAATTTTAACGGCGCCGGTGATTCATTTAGTCTCCATTACGCTTTTTAAAAATGTCATGGGAGAAATTCCCCTGATGATCGGTGTTCTGGCGGCTCTCGGCATGAGTTTTTATTTCGGCAAATTACCCCTGAAAAACATCGCGCCCCTAACGGTAAAAACGAAACCCTGGCGATTCTTCCTGCTGATCATGGCAATGTTCATTTTCCTGAATGTTTTTAAGGCTTCTAATGCATCTGAGGCTATATCGGCAATTGCATTTTCAAAAACATTTCTGATTGTGGGAATTGGAGTCTTTCTCGGTTACGTCACAGGTCGTGTTCAGGTTCCCGTTTCTATAATCCTGCCAATATTTTATGCGCGTTTCGGTGCTGCCGGCATGACGCCAATGGTCTTTGCGGTAATGTATTTCGCCGTTTTTATCGGCTATGTCGTCAGCCCGGTTCATCCCTGTGTATCTGTAACTATTGAATATTTCCGGAGCAATCTTAAAGAATTTTACCGAAAAGTGTTAAAACCGGGAATTGTGGCTCTTGCCATTGTAACTCTGTTTTCAATTATTTTCGTCGGATAAAATTATAAATTAACGAGAGAAAATATGAAAAAATGTTTACTCATTCTTATATTGCTTCTTTCGGTAAATGCCTTTACGCAAAATGTTTCCGTTAGCGGATTTGTCAGAGAAGCTGCGAACGGAGAACCGTTATTCTATGTAAATGTATTCCTGAAAAATACAAATTACGGAGCGGCAACCAACCAGGAAGGCTACTTTGTAATTCCATCGGTACCGCCCGGTGAATATGAGATAATGGTCTCAATTATTGGATATGAAGACGTCAAACAAAAACTGATCCTGAGAACCGGCAAAAACCAGAGGATTGATTTTCGTCTAAAAGTTACAGCTATCGAAGGAGAAGCGGTGACAGTCACTGCGATGAGAACAAAATTCAAAGAATCGATGGAAACGAGCAATATCAATATATCGATGAAAGAGATAAAACTTACCCCGGGATTTATCGAAGCAGATGTATTCCGGACGATCCAGCTGTTGCCGGGAGTACAGACGCTCAATGATTTTTCCAGCGCTTTATATGTTCGCGGAAGCACTCCCGACCAGAACCTCATTATGCTGGATGGAATTACTGTTTATAACCCATTCCATCTCGGCGGAATATTTTCGACTTTCAATACCGATGCAATCAAAGAGGCGGACTTTTCCGCCGGCGGTTTTCCGGCGCGCTATGGCGGAAGAATGGGCTCAATCCTTAATATTATTAACCGGGAAGGCAATACAGAAGAAATCTCCGGAAATGTAAATGTTTCATTAATTTCCAGCAAGGCGTTGTTCGA
>JAGLWX010000102.1 GCA_023133185.1 Fidelibacterota bacterium | reverse complement strand
TTTTACGACTAATTAAGATCGTTACCGACGCCCAGATCGGATTGAAAACCTCTCTGAACCAGAGAATGCATATTGAGTTCACATTATTGCGTATGGGCGCTATGCATAACACCGTCACGGTTGAAAATATATTAGATTCAATAAAGAATCCAATATATACACAACAGAAGAGCCAGGCAGAAACAGCCGTTAAAGAAACTATAGACCTATTTCAACCTGAAAAAGCAACCGGTATGAAACCAGTCAAACCCGAACCTGAGCCGGAAAAGAAAACCGAAATTCGACCGATAGAAAAACTCACTGAAACAATAAGTCATGATTTAGACAATAATATTACCCTTGGAGATATAATCGCTAAATGGGATATAATCATAGGTAAAATCAGTGATGATAATCCGTCGCTTTCGACATTTCTAAAAGAGGGGAAACCTCATAAACTCAAGGGGAATGTATTAGAAGTGATGTTTAAGAACGATGCTGTATTTCATCTGAATACGATAAAATCCCGTTCAGCGGTTGTGGAAAAAATTATAGAGGAAGTTCTCGATAAACCGATCAAGATTAAATGTATTGAGGATAAAACAGATACTAAAAAATCTCAGAAAACGAGTAAATTTGACAAAATGACACAAAAAGTAATGGATGTATTTAGCGGAGAAATTATTCCAACATAAGGAGTCAACTATGATACCCAAAGGCGGTTTAAACAATATAATGAAACAGTTTACGAAGATGCAGCAAAAGATGGAAGTGATACAAGAGGAACTTGCCGATATGACGGTCGAAGGCAGTGCCGGCGGCGGTATGGTAAAAGTTGTTGCAAATGGCAAACAGGAAATATTGTCGATAAAAATCGATCCCGAAGTACTATCCGACGATGTGGAAATGGTCGAAGATATGATCGTTGCCGCTACAAACCAGGCGTTATCGAAATCTCAGGAATTATCTCAGGAAAAAATGGCTGGATTAACAGGTGGGTTAATGCCGAACATGCCCGGAGGTTTTAAAATTCCAGGACTATGAGCACATTACCAGCTTCCCTTCAGATATTGATAGATCAACTATCGCGATTCCCGGGCGTGGGTAAAAAATCTGCTCAACGCCTGGCATTTTTCATCTTGAAAAATTCTCGTGACGATGCTGTTGCCATGGCAAAGGCAATTGTTGATGTAAAAGATCGGATATCCGAATGCAGTCAGTGTCATAATATATCGGAAGATGATCCTTGTGACATTTGTTCAGATTTGAAGCGGGATCATTTAACGATTTGTATTGTTCAGGAAAGCATGGATGTGCTGGCAATTGAGAAAACCGGTCGGTATCGAGGATTATATCATGTGTTAGGCGGTGTCTTGTCGCCACTAAACGGGATCGGACCAAATGATTTGAATATTGACGATCTGATGCCTCGATTGGATGGTATTAAGGAGGTAATATTTGCAATCAATCCAACCCGGGATGGCGAAACAACATTGCTGTACTTGTTAAAATTGGTAAAAAACAAGGGAATAAATGTAAGCCGAATCGCTCAGGGATTACCCATGGGGATCGATATCGAATTTGCCGACGAATTAACTTTAACACATGCAATAGAGGGTAGAACACAATTATAATGAAATCTAAAATTTTTACAAGGGCGAATTTTATTACTACTCTGAGAATATTGTTGACCCCCCTGTTTTTATATTTTTTATTTACCGGATATCAATATTTTGAAATACTGGCATTGATTATTTTTATACTTGCATCCACGACCGATGCCTATGACGGCTATATTGCAAGAAAATATAGTGAAGTGACAAAACTGGGTAAATTCCTGGATCCCTTAGCCGACAAAGTGCTTATGTCTGCTGCATTTATTTCCTTTGTTGTGATGGATTTAATACCACTTTGGATGGTTATTTTAGTGATCCTTCGGGATTTTATGGTAACGGGGCTACGGATATTAATGTCCACAAAAGATAGTATAATGGTTACCCGCTCATCCGCTAAAATAAAAACCGGTGCGCAGATTGGCGTTGTATGTTTTATTTTGGTCTATATTATCACTCAGCGTTGGAAAATATTTCTCGGAATTTCCGAATATGTCAAGGTCCTCGAAAATTATCCTATCATATATGCATTGATGCTGATCGTGACTTTATTTACCGTGTGGACCGGTATTGAATATATCATCGTCAATAGAAATAGTATCAAACAGTATTTAAAAAAATCTTGAGAAAAAACTTTTTCATCAATACGCTGGCGTCTTTTTTTTATACGGGATATATACCTGGCGCTCCCGGTACATGGGCGAGCCTTCTCGCTGTTATCATCTGGATATTTCTCCCGGTTGAATCGGTACTTGTTCGAACTATAATTGTCAGTAGTGCGATTCTTATCGGGATCTTTGTAGCTGGTTTATCAGAGATTTATTCCGGAATTGTTGACCCCTCTTATATTGTAATTGATGAAGTTGCCGGAATGTGGCTGGCATTATTACTCATTCCACAAATACGATTTCCTGAGCAATTACCATTATTTTTCGTCGCTTTTGTCGTTTTTAGATTTTTTGATATTACAAAGATATATCCTATTAATAAACTCGAGCAGATAGGTGGCGGGTTTGGAATTATGATGGATGATATTGCCGCCGGAATTTTCACGGCAATCACCGTCAATCTGATTCTCTGGATAGTATAAATGCGCGCTGCAATCATAGCGATCGGTAATGAACTCACTTCGGGTTTATCGACGGAAACGAATTCCCGGTATCTTATAGAACAGTTGAAATATATTAGCGTCAATGTTGATTTGATTGCGATCATCGGTGATACAATTACATCAATTACACATACTCTTGATCATATTGAATCTGAGATTAATCTCGTTTTTATTACCGGTGGTTTAGGACCAACTCATGATGATATTACAAAAAAAGCAGCTGTACAATACTTTGATTCACCGCTGGAATTCAATAATGATGCGTTTCGACATATAAAAACTCTTTTCGATAGCAAAGGTCTAAGCCTGTCCGATATAAATAAAAAACAGGCTATGATTCCCAACAAGGCGCTTATCATCCCAAATTTAATTGGAACCGCTCAGGGCATGAAATTTGAGAAAGACGGGAAATTATTTTTCTTTATGCCCGGTGTTCCTGTTGAAATGAAGAAAATGTTCCGGAATTTCATCCGGCAGGATATAAGTAAGTTGATTAATCAGAAGATATCCTTTGAAATAATCCACACAACCGGATTACCGGAATCTGAAATATTTTCTAAAATTAGTCACTGGATTGACTCTCATCCGGAATTAACAGTTTCTTTACTACCAAGATTTCCGGTTGTTGATATTGCATTGTCATTAAATAGTAACAATAATGAACATACTCCGTTATCGTCATATATAGATGAGGTACGCGCTATACTTGGTAATGTCATTTATGGATTTGGGAGTGATACACTGGAATCCGTCATCGCTGAAATGCTGACAGTCCAAAAATTAACGATTGCGACTGCAGAATCTTGCACGGGAGGGTTGATCGCCCATCGATTGACAAATGTGCCCGGCAGCTCGGATTATTTTATGCAGGGCGCTGTTTGCTACAGTAATCAATCGAAAATGGATGTATTGGGTGTAAAGAAGAATACTTTAGAAAAATATGGCGCTGTAAGTCCGGAAACGGCATTAGAAATGGCAAGCGGTATTCGAAAGAATGCAAATACGGATATTGGTTTAAGCACTACCGGAATCGCGGGACCATCCGGCGGGTCGCCGCAAAAACCTGTCGGTACGGTTTACGTGGGATTATCCATGAACCAAACAGATGAAGTATTTCATTTTTTATATAGATGGGATAGGAAATCGAATAAAAAATATTTTGCCCAGATGGCTTTGAATCAATTACGTCTGGCGTTAAAGAGGAAATAATATGGAAAAGCGGCTGTTTTTAGCGGTCAATGTCTCGGAACAGACCCGGGCATTGATACGTGCGCTGCAATCGGAGTTTCATTTTTTAAAAAATGAAATTCGCTTTATAGCTCCGGGCAATGTTCATTTGACGTTAAAATTTTTAGGGGATGTAAATACCGATCATATCCCGGGTATTATATCAAAGATACAAAGTTCCATTCATAGTTTTAAAAAATTTGTTTATATTATTCAAGGAACCGGAGTATTTCCGAATTTATCACGACCAAGAGTACTTTGGCTGGGAATTACACAAGGTTCGAATCATTTGGGAGAATTGAGTAAATTGCTAAATGATGCGTTGAAGGATATGCCTGTAAAAAAGGAAGATAGAGAATATAGATCACATATTACTTTAGGTCGTGTAAAAGGTTTTAAAAAGTCTTTTCCTAATCTGAATCGCTTAGTTAAGTATAGATTTGATCCCATTAGTAACAATGTCACGGAAATAATCCTATTTGAGAGTACCTTAAAGCCTAAAGGTGCAATATATACTCCAATACATAAATTTTTATTAAAATGAATAGAGGGAGAGGTTGATTATGGTTACGGACAATACTAACAAACAAAGAGCGCTGGATTTAGCAGTATCTCAGATAGACCGTCAATTCGGTAAGGGATCGATAATGAGATTGGGCGATGAAGGTTTCAAAATTTCGTCAGATGTAATTTCCACCGGTTGTCTGTCACTTGACGCTGCCGTAGGAATCGGAGGGATACCACGGGGCAGAGTAACTGAGATTTATGGACCGGAAGCCTCCGGGAAAACAACCCTTGCGTTACATATTATTGCAGAAGCTCAGAAAAAAGGTGGATATGCGGCGTTTATCGATGCCGAGCACGCCCTCGATCCGATTTATGCCGCAAAGTTAGGTGTTAATACGAAAGACTTGCTTATATCTCAACCGGATAATGGTGAACAGGCGCTGGAAATTACGGAAACGCTTGTGCGAAGTAATGCTATTGATGTTATCGTTGTGGATTCTGTTGCGGCGTTGGTCCCCAGGGCGGAATTGGAAGGCGAAATGGGTGATTCACATATGGGGCTTCAGGCGCGCTTAATGTCACAGGCGCTTCGCAAATTAACCGGCTCTGTTAGTAAATCGAATACTTCAGTTGTTTTTATTAATCAGATCAGGATGAAAATCGGAGTCATGTTTGGAAATCCCGAGACGACTACCGGTGGACGTGCTCTGAAGTTTTACACTTCGCTGCGTCTTGAGATTCGCCGGATTTCTTCGCTGAAAGAAGGAAACACTAATATTGGGAATCGCACAAGAGTTAAAGTTGTAAAAAATAAACTGGCGCCACCCTTCAGAGAGACTCAATTCGATATTATATACGGAACAGGAATTTCATTTGAAGGCGATGTACTGGATACTGCGGTCGAGGCGGATATTATTCAAAAAAGCGGATCGTGGTATTCTTATGGAGATGAGCGTATTGGTCAGGGACGTGAAAATGCCAAACAATTCCTGGCGGACAACAAGGAAATGTTTGCAAAACTTGAGAAGCAGGTTCGAGAATTCCTTGGTCTAATAAAAGAATCCCAACCAGCCAAATAACTCACATTGTTTGCATATAGCAATACCAGTGACGGTTTAAATTCCTCGAAAGAGGCAGCAAAAATTGTCACAAAAATTTCTATACAGAAAAAAAGAACAGATCGTCGATCAATATTTTTAGATGGCGAATACTCTTTTAGTGTTTGCGAAGAGACTTTCCGTTTATTTTCGATTGAAACAGGTCAATCACTTTCTGAAAAACAGATCGCGGTTATCAGTAAACATGAAGAATTCGAAAAAGCAAAAGAGTTAGCGTTTCGGTATTTAACAAGACGAATGAGAAGCGAATATGAATTAGCGCTTTATCTTCGAAAAAAAGAAATTCCCGAAATAACCATTAAGCGTTCTATCTCTTATTGCAAGGAACGAGGGTATATTAATGACGAAGAGTATGCGTCGATGTTAGTGCGTGATATGATCAATTTGAATCGCTACGGAATTAATAAGATTCGACTTCAATTGCGCAGACGCGGCTTATCGTCGGAAATCATAAAAAATGTTCTGGAAAATCAAATCCATGACTCAGATCAATTAAAAAACGCCTTTGAACTTGCAAAGAAGAAAATAAGGACTATTAAAGACCAAGAAAAGGCGAGGGAGAAAATTTACCGGTTTTTACAACAACGTGGTTTCAGCTATTCTGTAATCAATCAGGTA
>JAGLWX010000101.1 GCA_023133185.1 Fidelibacterota bacterium | reverse complement strand
ACCGCGAACGTGGCTTTTTGCCCCTTATAATCAATGATCGTGACATTTGCCTCCACATCTATTTCGGTTCCGTCTTTCCTTTTGAATATTGTTTCATAGCTGTTCGGCACGTCTTCGCCATTGTCTCGCCGCCTTGAACGTTCTTCAAGTTGATTGATGGCTTTCTCAGTATAGATGTCCTTATAGTTTACGGATTCGATATCCTCCATATCATAATCCAGCATTTTAGCGAAAGCATCATTATAAAAGATAAATTTACCATTTTGGTTTATCACAATAGCATCTCCGGAACTTTCTACCATTAGTCGATATTTTTCTTCGCTTTCTTTTAGTTTTTCTTCTGCTTTTTTTCGTTCGGCGATCTCTTGTTTCAAGTCTTTGATTAATTCTTCTTTATCGGTATTGATTTTTCGAATATTTGTGTTCTGTTCTTCTAATTGAATATTAGATTTTTTTAAAATACTACCACGGTTAATAATAAGGCCTAATATGACCAGAATACATATGCTGCCAAAAATAAATGAATTTCTAATAAATTGCTGCCGTTTGATTTTCAGCCTCTGAATTTCATTATTTTTCCGTAAAATGGCATTTTCCTGTGTTTGATGCTCTAAATGATATTTAATTTGAAGTTCGGTAAATTTTACAATTTTCTCCGTATTAAAAATATTGTCGTTCATTGCCGAAGCATTTTTAAAATATTCCAGGGCTTCATGTATATTTCCGCGTTCTTCTTCAATTTCGGAAAGGATATATTGATTATCTCTGATCAAATCATTATAGCCACTATCACGGGCTTTATTTAGGCTTTTAACAACAAATTGATGAGCCGTCTCAAACTGATTTAACTTTGCATGAGTTTTTCCGAGATTGTATTCCGCAATTGCGCTGCGAAATTGATTATTTACTTCCTCCGCATGTTGAAGAGATTTTTGGTAATAAGAAATTGCTTCATTATATCGATTCAATTTATAATAAATATCCCCAATATTTTTTAGGGCTAAAGAAATTGCGCTGCCGTCACTTTCACTCTCTAAATAGTCGTTGTAAGACAGCTGATAATAAGTAAGCGCCTTTTCATAATCTTTCTTAAACTCATAACATCTTCCGAGATTATTGTAGGAATAAGCTCTTGCAAAGAGGTTATTTATCTCTTTAGCGTATTTTAATGCCTCTTCATGATATTGAAGCGCTTCGTCAATAAGCTCCCATTCCTGGTAAATCAGACCAATATTATTTGAAATAAGAGACACACCTCTTGCATTATTCTCCTGCCTTCGTATTTTCAATGCTATTTGATATAGATCAAGCGCTTCGTTATAGTTGCTCAACCCCCAATGTACAGCGCCAAGATTGTTTGCAACTCTGGCAATCCGGTTACTATCACCCAATTCTTCAAAAATTGATAACGCTTCTTAGTAGTAATTGATTGTTTCTAAAAATTTTCCTAATTGCCAATGATTATAACCGATTTTATTTAATGTGCGAGCTCTTCCACGTATATCATTCTGTTTGCTAAACAGCTCGAGAGCTTCCAGAGAATAATTAATGGATTTTTCCGGGTCATATTTATCAACTAATGAACCAAGTTTGATTAATATTTCCGCCCTGTTTGAATCATCAGCTGTTTCTGCCAGCAATTGCTTAAGGCTGTCTATTTTGGCTTCTTGAGCAATAGAAGCGCTAAATGTACTCAAGAAAAGAGCACTTATGAGACTATTAAAAATTGTTTTTCTAATGAAATTGCATTTCATTATTCACCTTTTTTTGTTAATCCAAAATTAGAAGGCTGTTTTATAATTTGCAACTCTTTTCTTTACCAATCCAATTGCTTTCAAAGGAGTTCTCCGGCGTACCGGAGAAAAGCCGGGGTGGTTTTAGTGTACTTTCCCATTTATAACCTCGATTGTTACCGACTAAAGTCGGGTATTGTGAGGAACATCGCTCTAATCCACCGAATAAATTCGGTGGTTAACGTTTTAACTGTCATATTATTGTCTGAATTTTCTTTCATATCATCTCAAAGGTTAACCACCCAATTCATTGGGTGGGTTCAGGGATACGTGCTATACTCCCGAATTCATTCGGGAAACTCTCCGACTAAAGTCGGGAGCTGTGAGGATAACCGTTTCATCCCACCGAATAAATTCGGTGGTTAACGTTTTTGCCATTAAAGCCCGAATTATCCATTATCTCATCTCCAAACATTAACCACTCATGTCAATGGACGGCAGAGAATTTTTATCGAAATAAATCTGTGAATTTCTTATAAAGCGGTATATCCCGGACTTCTGTCGAAATCTCCTTACTTTCCTGCTGAAAAGTAATTGAAGACTTCCGCTGAGCAAGTTGCTGAGATGTCTCCTCAGATACCAAAACACAGGCGCAATTGGAAATATCATTTCGGTAATTAAAAATTGGAAAAATAACAACATTTACATTATTTTTTATGTCAGAGGTTTCAATGATCAACGGGCTTTTAAGAATCACATACTTAGACTTTTTGAGTTCATTAATCACATTTGAAAAATTGAAATTATCCAGAATATTTTCGGCAAATTTATTAAGAATATCGTTCTCTTCAACCTGTAATTCCTCTAACAACTTTCTGCTCACTTTTGTTATAAGCCCCTGGGCACCCAGCATAAAAACACTCAGGTTGGATTTATCAAGCATAAAATTAACTGTATTCGATAAGCTGCTGATTTTCAGCGACTTCATCTCATTAAGTGAATTCAATTGTGAATTAATATCAATAATTTTGCCACCCAACTTACCGAGCTTTTTTAACTGATCTCCACTGCAATATTTCCCCTGTCGCGATAGTTCAACCACTTTATCCAACTCTTTGTAAATATTCTTACTTTTCAAGACAGTAGCTGCAAAAATGGTTATCGTGATAATGAGCAGGATTATCGTGTAGTACAGAAAATTTTCAGCAAAATATTTAAGACTCAATGCATCTTCAAGATCAATTCGCAAAAATACCAGGTAGCTATTAATTCCAAATGCAATAAAAACAATAATAACAATTATGAATATATTATAGAAACGGTATTTCGAGATTAAAAACATTATAGTTCCTTCAACCTTTCGATATCTTTCTCACGTCCCACAACAACCAGAATATCGTCTTTCTGAATAATAGTTGACGGCGATGGGAATTCAACTGTTTCTTCTATAACCGGATTACCCAAATCATCTATCTTAGTGCTTGTGTGCTTCACTGAAATGACATTTACATCCGCTTTTTTTCTCAAATTTAGTTCTAAGATAGATTTTCCGACGAATTTTCTTGAACTGACAACTTCGGCAAGAATCTGATTTTGACCGATATAAATTTTATCGATGATATCCGGAGATACCAGTTTGTCGGCGACTCGTTTGCCTTGTTCAATTTCAATATTGATTACTTCTGTCGCCCCGACCTGTCTCAATACCTGTCCGTGAATGTCTGATATGGCGCGGGCAATGATATAAGGAACTCCGAGGTTTTTCAAAACTGCGGTTGTTAATATACTGGATTCCACATTTTGTCCAATACCAACGACGGCAACATCAATATCTTCGATCGGCGCATTCTTTAGCGACTGTTCATCGGTACTGTCAATAAGAATCGCCTGAGTCACCTGGTTTTTTACTTTTTCGATCAAATCCACCTGGTTATCGATGGCAATTACTTTGCCGCCTTTTTCCGATATAGCACGGCAGACTTCCAGACCAAAGGTCCCCAATCCGAAAACCCCAAATATTTTCTCTTTAGCCATGCATTCCTCCTTTACCGATGATTATCCTATTAAGATATTACCCTCAGGGTATTTAACCCGTATCTGATCAGGCTTTTGTGATAATGCAATGATTAGCGTCATCGGACCAATTCTTCCGACGAACATCAATATGACGATCATTATTTTACTGATTTGAGTCAAACTCCCGGTAATACCGGTCGATAATCCAACTGTCCCAAATGCCGAAACGACTTCAAATAAAATCCGTTCAAATGAAAATGGCTCAATCAGACTTAAAATGAATGTGCCGGTAAACACAGCTCCTAACGACAATATAACTATCAAAAAGGATTTATTTATTGTCCTCTTCGATATATAGTTATTCATCAGGGTGGTCTCTTTCCGGTTATTCATTGTTGACTTCAGGTACGCCCATACAACTGAAACCGTATTCACTTTGACGCCGCCGGCAGTCGAACCCGAGGCACCTCCGATAAACATGAAAAGAACCATAATGAAAAGCGTCGGAATTCGAAGCGTTGAAAAATCAATTGTATTGAAGCCGGCAGTTCTTAAAGTGACCGATTGAAAAAATGCTGCGAGATACTGGGTCTTAAGATCAAACCGGACAAGATTACCTCTGTGCTCAATCCCATATATCAGCAACATTCCAGCAAAGATCAAAACCAGTGTCGAAATAATGACAACTTTCGTATTCAAAGTGAGTTTTGATTTACGGATACGCCGGCTGAAAATATTTGTTTTAACATTGGTTTTAAAATTTTCGATCAGGTTAAATATAACCGCAAAACTGATTCCTCCGGTAATGATCAGAGCGACAATGATGAAATTCATGGATATATTTGATTTATAAGATTCAAGACTATCGGTAAATAACGCAAATCCGGCATTACAAAAGGCTGAAACAGAATGGAATATGGAATAGAATACCGCCGTTAGGGAATCGCCGTAAATATTACTGAAATCCCCGAACAGAAGCATCGCGCCGACAAGTTCAATCCCAAAAGTAATGAAAATGATTTTCATTATTGAACTGGAAATTTTTTGCATGTCCTGTTCATTTAACAAGTAGGACAATGCCAGTTTATCTTCAATCGAAATCCGTTTTCCTATTACAAATGCCCCAAAATACGATATGATCATGATTCCTAATCCGCCGATCTGAATCAGGATCAAAATAATTATTTTCCCAAAAACCGAAAATTTTGTTGCCGTATCCACGACAATTAATCCGGTCACGCAGACAGCGGAAGTCGCTGTAAAAAATGAATTGACAAAACCCAGGCGCGACTTATCAGCGGTGGAAATGGACAACATTAAAAAAATTGTTCCCAGCAAAATGACAATGATAAAACTGAAGGCAATTGTCTGAGCGGGATGCCGGGAAACCGATTTAATATAGGCATTTAATCGTTTTACACGGCTGAGAATTTTTAAAATGTTAAACGTATTACGAATCAGAATGATATTTGTTGAAAGACGAGTTATCTCTCCCCCACCCGATACGAAACGCATATAACGGGTATATACAAATAATACCAGAATAATAGTAAGCAACAGGTGATCAAATAAATTATTCCCAATATGACTTAATTTCTTCTCAGCCCGGCTTATTCGTATAAACGCTTCACTTACAAACAGGATGATAATGCAATAATCCAGGACATTTGTAATGAAAAATATAAATCTTGTCTGGCGTATTCCGTACTCAAGAAAAAGAGATAAAATACTCAGAAAGAGCACTATTACAACGATTTGATCAATAAAGTTTCGTTTATTATAGCCGGTCTGCATAGGATCCTGTATAAATCATCCATTCAATACAATATGCACGGTACTCTCTCAGTATAATATACATTTATAGTGCAATAAAATGTTCCGGCTATTTTAATTTATAATTTTTTAAACCCCAGATAACCTCTTTGGATGTTACCTTGATGATTCCTGTCACAGGAACAGCAAACAGCATCCCAATAGCGCCGGCAATATTCCCGCCAATGATGACAACAATCACAACCGTCAGTGGATGCATATCGACACTTTTGGATACTACCATGGGAGACACGATAGAATTATCAATGATCTGAACTAACACAAATGTGATAACAATCCAAATCAGAACAATTCCAAGATTCGCCGGATTACTGATGATAGCAATAAAAAGCGCCGGCACTGCTCCAACTACCGGTCCGAGATACGGAATCAGGTTGGCAACGCCGGCTATCATACCGATAAAAACAAACTGGGAAACAGGATTATCAAAGACAAGGTTAATAATAAACAATCCAATAACAGTCAAACACCCGACGATAAATGCATCGGTAGCCTGTCCCTGAATATATTTTCCCACCTGCTTACCGACTTTCTGAAAGATATTTAATGATAGTTCAAAATATTTGTTAGGAATTTTAGCAATTATACTCCGTTTAAAACGCCTGATATCTTTGATCAGAAAAAAAGTTATAAACGGCACGATCGCAACGGATGCAAGAATTGAACCGACACTCTTGAAAAATTCTGCCATATTACTGAGTAATTTTAGTCCGATTTCGTTAACCTTGGACGTAACGTTCCTGGCAAGTTCGGCATTATTGAAATTAACTGCGAAAAATTCTTCTACCTTTTTATTCAAATCAGTAATCACATCAGACTGTAATTTCGATGTCAGCGATTCAACTGCGTTGATAATACCCGGAATCACAAGACTGACAGAAAAGACAATGACACCCAGAATCAGCATCATTGTAATTAAAATCGCCAAGCCGCGATTGAAGCCCTTGCTTTCCATAAAATCTACGACAGGATTAAGAAGTACCGCTAACAATAATGCAATTACAAACATCGCCACTACAGATCGAACATACGGGAATATGACAATCAACACCGCTATCCCCAGGATAATCAGAAAGACCCGCCAGAATAATTTTAATATTTTGGAATAAAGTTGAAATGAATAATTATCCATGATTGGATGCCCTTATTTCTTTTGGAGTTGGGTTAACTGTTCGTTAGTACGGCGTAACCGTTCACCGATAATTTTTGACAGGGCGATAAGAATTTTAATGCCTAATTTCGGTTTACGATAGAGCAGGTCCATAAAATCGGGACGAAAAAAGCCTAATATATCACAATTATCATCGGCAATACCGGACGCCGATCGCGGCGCTTCATCCAGTAGCGCAAGATCGCCGAAAAAGGCGCCGTCTTTCAATACTGCCAAAGTAGTTGACTCTCCATTTTCATTCTCTTCAACAATATTAACAGCGCCATTGATGATAATGTACATCCCAAGTCCGGGATCGCCCATACGGAAAATGGGTTCACCTTTTTTGAATTCCCGGCGATGAATGATTTTTTCAACTTCGTCCAACTCTTTTTTGCTTAAATCTGAAAAGATCGGAACATTTTTTAACACATTAAAAATATCGTCTTTTGTTCTCGATTTTCGGAATTCAACAACTGCCCATATTGGATTTTTCATAGCTTCTCTCTCACTTTTTCTTAAAACATAACAACTGATGAACAAATATACAATTCTTTTTGTACAAATGAATAAAAATATTGGAGAGAAAATTTATAATCTTGAAATTACACACGTCATTCGCAACTTTGATAAACAATATGAAACTTATAAGATTACATCAATACATAGTCATTGTTTTCCTTTTAATTTTGTTTCCGCTTTCTTCGAAGGCTCAGAAAGACCTCGATAAAAAAATCACCTATAAATCCGAAGAACTCCAGAAAATCCGTAATGAACTCGCTACTCATAAGATCCGGCTGGAAAAGGTGAAAAATAAAGAAAAGTCACTATTGTCAAAATTAGAAGAAACCGAAAAAGATATCAGTCTGACAACAAAATTAGTAAAGCAATTAAAACGTGAACAATCTCTTAAAGAACAGCAGATGGAACAAACTAAATCATCTATTAATCGTTTATCCGGCAATCTAAAAAGCCTGAAAGAGAATTTCGCCCGGCGTATAGCTCACATTTATAAACAGGGAGATTACAACGATTGGGAATTAATCCTTACTTCGCAATCGCTTAACCAGGCGATATACCGCTATAAATATCTTAGGACGATCTCCGATATCGATAAAAAATCCGCTACAAACATCCGGCTTAACATCAACGCTATTAATAATAAAAAAATGCTGCTAATTACTGAGTTAAAAGACCAGGAAAAAATTATTAATGAAAAAAAAATACGACAGCGTACACTTTCGAAACGAAAACAACAACGCAATAGACAATTAAGAATCGCCAAAAAAGACAAGAACAGCATTATCGCCCAGATTAAATTAAAAGAAAAAGCTGCAGCAAAATTGTTAAATCTAATTACAGACCTCGAAAAAGAGCGGGAGAACCGCCGGCGGGAGTTGGAACGACAGCGTCAATATGCCGGTATTCGCGCTGTAAACCCATTCCTTGACAGCAGGGGAAAATTAGGATGGCCCGTTGCGGGACAGGTAGTTTCAAAATTTGGCATGCAAAAACATCCCATATTAAAAACTATTACAGAAAATTCAGGAATTGATATCAAAGTTCGCAAAGGCACTCCTGTACGTGCCGTATTAGATGGCGTCGTTACAACTATTACATATATCCGTGGATTTGGGAATACAATAATTATTGATCACGGATCGGGATTTTATACTGTATATTCCCATGTCAAAAATGTAAATGTATTTGAAAAAGAATATATAACGCGCAATACAATTATTGCAGAAGTCGGTGATTCCGGTTCTCTCACTGGAGCATTACTCCATTTCGAAATCTGGAGCAATCGGACCAAGTTAAACCCTGAAGAATGGCTGGCAGGACGATCATGACCTTATTTCCTCTCATCAACCAGGAAAAAAACCTGGCGCTTTTACAAAATATCATCAGAAACAAACGAGTCGGCAACGCTTATCTGTTTTATGGACCTGAAGGCAGTGGTATGGAAGGTTTTGCTATGGAATTCGCGGCAATGTTGAACTGCCATTCCGAAACCGATTACCCCTGTGGCAATTGCAGCTCTTGCCGTAAGATGCGCTGCCTTGAACATGGCAACCTTGAGCTGGTCTTCCCTATTCCCAGACGAAAGGATAGCTCTGCAGATTCCGATCCGTTCAAAGGATTCACATCGGCGGATATGGAAGAAATCCAGGAAATCATCCATAATAAAGCCCTGAATCCTTATGAAAAAATCAGCAT
>JAGLWX010000100.1 GCA_023133185.1 Fidelibacterota bacterium | reverse complement strand
CGGGCTTGGTCGTATCCCAGTAATAATCCAATCCGACTTCACCAATGGCTTTGACTTTGGGGTGTTTTGCTAATTGAATCAACTCTTGCCGCCAACCTTTTTTAGCGCTCTGCAGATCGGTCGGATGAATGCCAACCGCCGCATAAACGGAATCAAATTCTTCTGCTATTTTAATGCATATTTCGGATGATTCAATATCGGTGCCGATTGTAATAATTTGATTCACTCCGGCTGTATAAGCGCGCTCAATAATAGATTTACGATCTTCGTAAAGTTCCGGATAATTCAGATGACAGTGAGTATCTATGTACATTAGAGTTGATATATGCGACGTATTAACCGACGGAAGCGCCCGGTTCGATATCATCAATTGCGGTCACTAAGCGAAGTTTCTTGCCTTTCTTGGCGGCAAGGAGCATCCCGTTACTTTTAATACCACGGATGGTTACCGGTTGAAGATTGGTGACAACGACGATAGTTTTTCCAATCATTTGTTCCGGTTTGTAATGATCGGCGATTCCGGCGACAATCTGACGATGTTCCTTGCCGGTATCGATTTGCAGTTTGAGTAGTTTGGCAGTATCGGGAACTCGTTCGGCTTCCATTACTTTGGCTGTTACCAGTTTAATTTTGGCAAAGTCGTCAATCGTGACCAGGTTAATATCTTTTTCCGAAGGTTTATTAGCTGCTTTTTTCGGTTCGTGCTCAAGTTTCTTGATCTGAACACGGGGGAAAAGGATCGGTAATTGTCCTAAAGGTTGACCGCTTTTAAGATTACCCCAGCTTAGCTTATTTGAATGCACAGGAAATGCGCCTAATAAGTCTGCAATTTTTCCCGGCATGACCGGTTCGAAAAGTTTCGCGGCGATGCGCAGACCCTCGGCCGCCGTATATAGCACGGTGCCGGTTTTTCCTTTATCTTGTTTGACCAGTTTCCAGGGCTGTCGTATCTCCATATAACGATTAATGGACCGAACAAATGCGATAACCGTTTCAATAGCTTCATTAAGGCGTAATTCATTAATCAGTTTATGTACGCTTATTGGGAGTGATTCGGCATTTTTGTGAACTTCTTTATCGATTTCATCCGGTTTGTCTTCCCGGGGAATTAGATTGTCATAATTTTTTCGGATCAATGTTGAAATCCGGCTTACGAGATTACCGAAGTCATTTGCAAGATCGGAATTGTAGCGCCTTATGAACATCTCTTCGGTAAAATTAGCGTCCTGACCCAACACCATATCTCTGATAAGAAAGTAGCGCACCGGATCGACGCCGTATTTATCGATAAGATCAAGCGGCTTAACGATATTCTGCAGCGACTTTGACATTTTGGTTTCGTCAACCAGCCACCAGCCGTGGGCGAAAATTGTTTTCGGCATGGGAATACCGGCAGCTTTCAGCATTGTAGGCCAATAAACGCAATGAGTTGTGACGATATCTTTACCGATCAGATGATAATCAGCAGGCCACCATTTATTGAATTTCGCATCATCTTGTTTATAACCGATTGCCGTCACGTAATTCAACAATGCGTCAAACCAGACATATGTGACATAGTTTTTATTGAAAGGCAGCTCAATACCCCAGCTCAGACGGGATTTGGGGCGCGAAATACAGAGATCCTCCAGCGTACCCTTCAGAAAGCCTAAAACCTCGTTCTGGCGACTCTCAGGCTGAATAAAGCCGGGGTTCTGATTGATATAGTCCACCAGCCAGTCCTGGTATTTACTCATCCTGAAGAAATAATTCTTCTCCTTAATATATTCCGGTTCTTTCAAATGTTGCGGACATTTGCCGTCAATCAGTTCTTTAGTAGTATAAAATCTCTCGCATCCGACGCAATAAAAGCCGCCGTATTCATGTTCGTAAATTTCGCCTTTGTCCCAAAGATCCCGGAGAACAT
>JAGLWX010000010.1 GCA_023133185.1 Fidelibacterota bacterium | reverse complement strand
AGTAAACCATCCGTTCAAATACTCAACAATGAGAAAATAGAATTAGCCGTATCTGCAATAAACAGCGCCAGTACAGGTCTTACTATTGGATTTGTGCCTGTTTCTTGCAAAGAAATCTGTTTCTATTCAGTTTGTTTAACCGCATCAGGACAGGATGCGGGGTTGGAACTTAGGGGAATATTGAGAACGCTTTTTACTCTTGAATCTGATTTAAATAAAGTTTTTAAAAAAACAATTGATATACTGTGTGATCGCAAACGAATAAAAGATTTACTTCTTTATTTGCTTTTATTCGATGAACAACTAATGGAAATACGAGGTGTTTCTAATTTTCCGTTGGCGGTATTGTGTTTTAGGCATAGTTCACAAACCATAATATCAAGTACGATTAAAATGCTCGAAAATAAACCTGATATCGAATTCAATTTACATACATGTAACTTTCCAGTAAAATCGGAAGATAGGATTTTAATTATACCGGATCAAGAACCTGGGAAAGTAGAATTTGAAGAGTTTGTTACTGCTCTGAATTCGACTTCTGCATCTCAAATATTGGAGATGGTTTATAAAAAAATAAATCCTGACTCTCTGTTTGAAAATCAACAGATATCAGGATTGATCAGCGCTATAAAAGTTAAGTAATCTAAATCTATCGCAATTAACTTTTAAGTTTCAGAGATAGGTTTGGTAATGTAAAGTAGTGGTTCCTCTTCAAGATTAATACGAAGAGGGGCTTTTAGATTACGACCTTCAGAATCTTTAATCACTTCCACGATCGGTCGTACCGGACGCAATTTATTTACGGATTTAACTCTGGCAATTTCATTTGAACTCAACTGGACAAGACTTCCAATCGGGAACATCGAAACGGTATTTACAAGTCCGCGGATCATTTTTGGGTTGAATTGTTTTGATTTATTTTCAATTATTTTCTGAATCGCATGATATGTAATAAATCCATCACGGTAGGCGCGCCCATGCACCAATGCTTCGAATATATCTGCGATACCAATTATTTTTGCATATTCAGATATCTCGGCTGACTTTAATCCTTGAGGGTAACCGGAACCGTCTTCCCGTTCTTGTTCCTGATAAACGGTATCGGCAATATAGGGATAATCATTTTCAAGATGTTTGACGAGTTCATATCCATCAACCGGATGCTGGCGGATATGATCAAACTCAGCTGGTGATAATCTACCGTGTTTAAAAAGGACTCTGGTCGGGACTTTAACCATACCGACATCGTGTAGAAATGCGGCTAACGCAAGTTGGTGCAATTTTTCTATATCACCTTTATCATACTTCAGCCCCAGACCGATTTTTACGGCGAATATTCCTACGTTTACCGAATGCGAAACAATCCAGGTTGCAAATCTTTTACGCCGAATTGCTTTTAAGAAAAGATATTCATTTGCCTCAATTGCGGTGCAAAAATCCGGGATTTGTTTTATTAATGGTTCCGGATCAATCGGAGTTTTGTTTTTAATATCCATCACAACTTTTTCGATCGACCGATGAAGCATCATATACAGCTTATTGGAAAACTGTTCATCTTCAGGTGAGAGAGGTTTTTCCCGTTTGGATGGGAATTGCGCAGCCGGTTTTTCCTTTGGCTCAAGGGCAGATTTTAATTTATCGAGCGTTGACTGCTGTGGACTGGGCGGGGGCGGCTGGCTTTTTCCTTCTTTTTGTTGTCTAAGGTTTGACTGAATTGCATTACGGATAGCATCAAGACCACTTAATTTTCCCGAATCCGAACGTGAATTAACAGGGCTACTTGTACTTGGTTCTTCGTGACCATTATTCAGTTCATCAAACGATTTTAATACATCTTTCATTCGAACCATATCAGGCTATCTTTCTGATTCTATTATTCCAATTATTGTATCAGCGTCTATTTGCTCAAGATGCTTACCAAAGCCGATTACTAAACTCAGATCACATATATTATTAATTGTTCGGGGAGTACCCTGAGAATAATTGTAAATTTCTTTTAATGCGGCTTCAGTATATATCGGATTATTTCTTCCGGCAATATATAAACGATACCAGATATATGCTTTAGTGTCCTCATAGGAGAACCTTTTTAAATGGTATCGAAGGGCAATACGCTGGTTTAATTGAGGAATCTTTTTGATCATATCATTTAATTCCGGCTGACCGACGAGGAATAGTGTCAATAAAAACCGGTCGTTTAGCTGAAAGTTTAATAAAAGTCTTAATTCCTCAAATGTTTCGTAATCACCAATGATCTGAGCTTCATCGACAATAATAATTATATGTTTACCGTTTCTGACATTGTCAAAAAGAAAGTCATTTAAGGAATGAAGCATCTCGATCCGCGATGTTCCGTTAGAAGTTATTTCCAATTGATATAATATTTCCTGGACTAATTCATTTGCACTCCAGCGCGGATTTGTGAGATAAGCGATATTGAATTGTCCCGAGGATAACTCGTTAACGATTGTATGCATTAACAGAGTCTTCCCACATCCATATTCTCCGGTTAGCAATGCAGCGCCCTTTGAGCTTTGAATCGCATATAAAAGGCGCATCAGCGCTTCATCGTGCTCAGCCGAATGATATAAAAATCTCGGGTCGGGAGAGTTCTCAAACGGTTTTGCCGTTAATTTCCAGTATTCAGTATACATACACCGTAAAATAATGAATTTATATTCATAATAAAATTAGTTTTTTACTTCTTTACTACAATTTCGCCGTTCCTGAAATATCATAAACGAAGTTACTAAATAAAAAATAATAATTCCAATAGATAAAGCAATTAGACTTTCATATAAATTGCCTCGTTTAAGTAACAATGAGAGTAGCCCCATGATTGTTGTAAATAAACAAATGACGAAAACAACCGTCTTGGGACGCAATCCGAGGTTTTTAAGACGGTGGTGAAAATGATCATTCCCGGTGTACTCAAGTAGTTCTTTAAATGAATGAACTTTCTTTGTTACGATTCTCATGATATTCGTTAATACCGTGTCTGTTATTGGTACCGCAAATAGTAGTATTGGAATCGCAAGACCAACACTTTTATGGCTACCCCAGTCACCATATAATGCCAGGGCGGCTAATGTAAAACCAATGAATGTGCTGCCACCGTCACCAAGAAATATTAAAGCTCTCTTTTTAAATCGGAAATTATACGGAAAAAAGCCGCAAAGCGATCCCATAAAGATTATACTGACAATAAGCATAAATTGATTTCCTACAGTGTAGGAAATAACGGCACAGAAAAATGAAATGACGATTGCAAGCCCGGTTGCAAGCCCATCGAGTCCGTCTAAAAAATTAATAGCATTGGTAATTCCGATAATCCATAAAAAAGTAAGTGTAATCGAGATGATATGCATAAACTCATGATCAGGAATGAAAGACAGTACAATTCCGTGCTGAACCAGGACAATTGTTGCAATGAATTGTCCAATTAA
>JAGLWX010000001.1 GCA_023133185.1 Fidelibacterota bacterium | reverse complement strand
TGTATTTATTCAATTCATACTGATATGGCAAAAAATCTAAATCGGTCAGCTGTTGCTCTCATAAGATGTGAATCATACGATCGGGAAAATGTTCGAGCATCCGTTGCAAAAGGAATTGGACTGCTTGGGGGAATCAATTCGATTTTTCATAAAGAACAACGTGTTCTTTTAAAACCAAATGTCCTGTCCGGTAAATCTCCTGATCAATGTGTAACAACCCATCCGGAAGTATTTTACGCAGTTGCGGAATTAGCTTTGCAATCGGGCTTAAAAATAAGTTACGGTGATTCGCCCGCTATCGGTAAACCGTCAACTGTGCTTGAGAAGTCGGGAATCTCAAAAGTCGCCAAAGAATTAGACCTTATTCAGGCGGATTTTGAAAATGGAGAAATTGTTTCATTTCCGGATGGAATCCATCATAAACAATTTAAAATTGCGAAAGGGGTTCTGGAAGCCGAGGGAATCATCAGTTTACCAAAACTCAAGACGCACGGTCTGACCAGGCTTACCGGAGCCGTTAAAAATCAATTTGGCTGCATCCCGGGATTCTCAAAACCCGAATTTCATGTTAAACTTCCCGATGCGGTGTCTTTTTCAAAAATGCTGGTCGATTTAAACCGTTTTCTTAAGCCAAATTTGTTTGTTATGGATGCAATAGAATCCATGGAAGGCAATGGACCCGGTAGTGGCGATCCGGTATCGACTAAATTCCTGTTGTTCTCAACCGATCCGATAGCAATGGATACAGTAGCTGGTAAAATCCTGAATATTAAACCCGATCGAGTACCAACAACAGTTTATGGAGCGGAATTTGGATTAGGAAATATGGATGATGAAAAAATCGACATTATCGGCGATGATCTGTCACAATTCATTAAACAGGATTTTAACATTGAGAGAGGATCTCAATTAGGTAATTCCATGTCCTGGAAATACCAGGTTGCAAAAAGCTTGATATCGAATAAACCGGTGATTGACGAAAAATTATGTAAACTGTGTGGCGTCTGTATCGACCAATGTCCGGTTGTTCCAAAAGCGCTCAAGTGGAAAAACGATCGTAAAATAGCGCCTCCGGTGTATGATTATAAAAAGTGCATCCGATGTTACTGTTGTCAGGAAGTCTGTCCTTATAAAGCTATTCGTGTAAAGGTGCCTTTGTTACGCCGTGCTGTTGATTTTTTATATCCATAATACAAGCGGGGAATGATGATTTGGTTTTATCTTATTGAAGGATTGTTGTTCGGTGTGAGCGGCTTATTGTTATTATTCAAAGTAAATCTTGTTAAAAAATTTCTAAGTTGGATTCAGGAGAGAGATTTATTCCTGATTCCCGGAATAATCGAAATTATTCTGGGTTTGAGTACGCTATATTTCCGTCATCAGACTAATTTGAAAACGTTTGTTCTTATTGTCGGATTAATGTTGTTTATCGATGGAATATTTTATTTGACCGCATCGACCAAACTAAAAAAGACCTATCAATGGTTTTTAGCGTTGGAAGACAAAAGTTATAAAACCTATAGTCTATTTATGTTTTTAATTGCCCTCGGATTAATAGCGTCGGCAGTAATCACAGTGTAGTGAAATATTTAAGTGCAGAGCCACAATCATCAAAGACATCTTCGACAAGAGTGATTATGTTATGTAAGTCAAACACTCCTGTTTGACTATAAAATGTATGTTTTACTTCGGGTTTGCGGGCAGGCTCTAATTAGCAATAGATGTCCAAAGAAAGAATTCAGCGCATAAGGTTCACGTTTTTACATCCCCCTTTTTTAAGATTTATAATGAGGATACATAATTCCACCGATTTCTTAAAGCCGGTATTTTAAAACTCACTTCTGAATTAGAAAAAATCTTTAAAAAAATCATTGACAAGTTACTCAGTAAATAATATATTTCAATCAGTAGTAACTCAAATCTGAACTACACTTGAAAAAGGCAAAAATAAATAAATATCAAAACTGGTTTATACGCTGCTATTTAGCGTTTATAATGGGCTCTGTTTTGATGATTTCCTGTAACCGGAATCTCTCAAAATATGAAGCAGTTCCCGACTGGGCAAAAGATGCGACCTGGTATCAGATTTTCCCTGAAAGATTTAAAAATGGCGATCCATCTAATGACCCGACCATTGAGACTCTGGAAGGTACCTGGCCTTATGATAAACAGAGTGAATGGCACATTACGCTCTGGACATCTGACTGGTACAAATTACAACCCTGGGAAGAAAGTAACGCCCGGGGTTTTTATTATAATGCTCAGTTGCGTCGCTACGGTGGTGATATTCAGGGGATTATAGATAAACTGGACTACCTTCAAGAATTAGGAGTTAACGCACTATACCTGGATCCGGTTTTTGAATCGGCTTCTTCCCACAAATACGGCGCTACGATGTATAGGCATATTGATAATAATTTTGGTCCCGACCCAAAAGGCGATATTGAAATCTGGAATAGTGAAACTCCAGATGATCCCGCAACCTGGCAATGGACTGCGGCGGACAAACTTTTTCTAAAATTGATTAATGAAGTTCATGCGCGGGACATGAAGATTATCATAGACGGTGTATTTAATCATGTTGGAATACCGTTCTGGGCATTTCAGGATGTGAAGAAAAAAGGCCGGCAAAGTAAATATCTGGATTGGTTTATCATAAATTCTTTTGACAAGCCTGATACTCCCGAAGATGAATTTGAGTATCAGGGCTGGTACGGCGTGACCGACCTTCCTGAAATATGGGAAGATGAAAACGGTCCAAGGCAATCTTTCAGAGAGCACGTTCACAATATTGTAAAACGCTGGGGTGACCCGAATGGCGATGGCGATCCTTCCGACGGTATTGATGGCTGGCGGCTCGATGTAGCGGAAATGGTCAGCAAGGAATTCTGGAGAGATTTTCGGAAGTGGGTGCGAGATGTAAATCCTGAAGCATATTTGACCGGCGAAGTATGGTGGGAAGATTTTCATAACAATGTAATGTTTAACGCAGCGCCATGGTTGCAGGGTGATATTTTTGACGCTGTAATGAATTACCGTTTTGCCGACGCCATGCTGAAAGCTTTTGTGGATCAGAGAGATCAGATTAGTCCCTCGCAACTTGACCAAATGTTAGGGAATGTTCGCGACACCTATCCCAAAGAAAATCAGAGCGTTTTGCTTGATTTGATGTCAAGCCATGATACAGAAAGATTTGCATCAATGATAGCCAATCCCGATCGCTGGATTGATCATGCGTCGAATCTCAATTATGATGAACAATTTGAAGTGCGAAAACCAAATGCTTCTGAAAGAAAAATTCAAAAGACCATTCTATTGTTTCAATTTACCTACATTGGCGCGCCCTATATTTATTATGGCGATGAAGTGGGGATGTGGGGGGCTGACGATCCCGATTGCCGTAAGCCAATGGTCTGGTCGGATTATCAATATGAACCTGAGACTCATCATCCTTTCGGACTGGAGCGTTCAACCGATACCGTGGAGATTGATGAAGAGCTGTTTCAGTTTTACAAATCCGTCATTAAACTGAGGAAAGAGCACGAGAGTTTAAGGCGCGGCAAATATAAAACTGTTCTGATTGATGATGATCGATCACTTTTTGCATTCGAGCGCTGGACTGATAATGAGAAAATCAGGGCTATATTTAATATGTCGGAGAAAATGCAGGAAATTCAGATTGATGAATTATTGCCCAGCCAGAAAAAATGGGAATTGATTATGGGGTATGATGGAGGAGAAAAGATTTTAAAAGCAAAATCGGGGAAGGTGTTTAAGAGAATTAATTGAAAGCATTTAAGCTGTTAGCGCTGATATTTATTGCTATTATCGCTGTTTCCTGCTCAAAGGAAGAAGAGGGAAAATATATTGCCGATGTTAACGGCAACATTATAACCAAAAATGAATTCAAGAATTGCTATACTGAATATCTGAAAATGACTGAGTTGAAAGACAATATAAAACTCCGGTATGACGTTCTAAGGATGATGGTTGATGAAAAGATTTTACTTAAATATGCAGATACTTCCGGATTTATTCAAAAACCTGAAATTCGAAATCTTCTGAATTTGCAGCAAGATCAAATTTATTTGAATTATTACTTTGAAAATTATATTTATCCCGAATTGAAAGTTACTGAAGCAGAAATGCGCGAAGCTTTCCGAAGATCAAAAATCAAAATACATGCACGTCATTTATATACTTCTGGTTCAATAAAAGCCAAGCAACTAAAAGAGAAGTTGGATGCGGGTGAAACCTTTGAATTATTGGCGCAATTAAATTTTAAAGACCCTGTATTAGCTTCAAATGGCGGTGATATTGGCTGGTTCAGCTACGGGGAGATTGATCCCGCATTTGAAAATATTGCATATAAGCTCAGCCCCGGAGAAATATCTAATCCTATTAAAACCAGGAATGGTTACAGTAT